>JBJMEE010000082.1:0-11777 GCA_045809585.1 Nitrososphaera sp.
ACTTTTCTTCTCTCCTTGTCTCTTCCCGTCACTACCATATCAAGCGCAGCTAAAGTCGACCCAACTACATAGAGCGACGCTTCAAAAGCACCCTTGAATGCTGGTGTGTCACCCTTGTCGAGCAGCACACCGCCGTGCCTAGATGCCACTTTTACCAATTCGACATATTCTGCGTCATGAAATAATACCGCAGCCTGATACCCTGCCATCACAGGGTCTTCCACTACGATATTGCCAATACTTTCACTCTGGAGTTTGTTCCAGAACGCGTCAAGCCTGTAGGTTCCAAATGGATGAGACCCGCCAAAGCCATATTTTGCTAGCGCCTCACCGTAAAACACAGCTGTCTGGCACATGTATATGTGTGATAATAATGAAAGCAACTGCAAATAAATATTCTCAATGTCCATTATACAGGTGCTACTGAATGTTCACTGGCATTGTCAACGGCATAGGCATGGTTACATCTGTCTCAAAGAGCAAGAGTGCGGCTGAAACCATCATGCGAGTCAGACTTGGAAAGTTTGGGCGGGGTATCAAGAGAGGGGACAGTGTCTGCATAAATGGCACGTGTCTCACAGCCACAAGGTTATCGAAAGGCGAAGCTGAGTTTGAGATGGTGGCTGAAACCATCCGGCGAACGAACCTTGGGCAAGTCAAACCCGGCAAAATGGTTAACATAGAGAGGTCGCTGAGAGTTGGAGATAGGCTTGAGGGACACTTTGTTTTAGGTCATGTGGATGGCACTGGCATCATTGAAGATATCCAAAAGATGTCGTCTGAAACGATCATCTGGATAAAACTGGATAAATGGTTGGCAAAATCCCTAGTAACAAAAGGCTCGATCGCAGTTGACGGAGTTAGCCTCACCCTGGTAGACATTGAGGGTGATCATGTCTCTGTCTCGCTCATACCTCATACGTTGAAGGTGACGACGCTTGGTATGAAGCGTAGAGGCGACCAAGTTAACATTGAAACAGATATCCTTGGAAAATACGTTATGAGCAACCTACCAAAAACCTAATTTTTTTATGTAGTTCCTCCGGTGATAGGTCTGAAATGTCCTGCGAACTTTCATCTTTTTTGTTATTGTCATTATTTCCTTCTTCGGACAATGCACTCATCTAGCTTTGCCCATTAGGATACTTGTAAATAGCTGGTCTTTCAGTTCCGCAATTACGGCATGAACCCATTACGTATTCAATCTGTTTGCCGCAATTTAGACAATCTTCAAATTGTGAGATTGTTATCATAGCTGTTCTCCATTCATGTTATGATATATATCAGTCTGCGTGCTTGAACATCTAAGAAAAAGCTGTCAAATTTATCACCAACCACCAACCAAAATACAACGACCGATTCAAACAACTATTAATTCAACACTACCAAAAATCTGGTAACAACCAGAGTTTTAGTAATCTTTTAATAAGATTGAGCGACATGGATAATAGTTGTCTCTTGCAGAAGCAATAGCAGCACTAAAGGCTGGCAGGTTTGTACTTGTTCATGACGACAAAGCGCGTGAGAACGAGATCGACATGGTAATCGCTGCGCAGCATATCCAGCCGCATCACATTGCGACTATGAGAAAAGACGCCGGGGGACTTATTTGTCTTGCAATAGCAAACGAGATCACGAGCAAGCTGGGGCTGGTCTATATGCACGACATTCTCGCAGACATGGGTAAGGTAAATCCCGTGTTTTCAAAATTGACAGAGGGCAGGGCCACCTACGGGGATAAGCCGTCATTTTCAATAGCGGTCAACCATCGCTCCACGTACACTGGCATCACCGATCAGGACAGGGCACTCACTATAGCCAAGATGGTAGAAGTATGCAAGAACATCGACAATGGCGGCGGCTTAGCACAATTCGCTAGAGAGTTTCGTGCTCCCGGCCACGTGCCGATACTTATAGCATCAAAGCACCTGCTACACGACAGGATGGGTCACACCGAGCTATGTGTTTATCTTACGCAGCTTGCAGACCTTGCGCCGGCAGTGGCCATTTGTGAAATGATGGACTCAGTGACGCACAGGGCGCTCTCAATTGACGCTGGGCAAAAATATGCCGCAAAATTCGGTGTCCCTCTAATCGACGCAAGTGAGCTCAAAACTTATGCCAGGGTGGCATAACTAACAATTGATTTGCCTTGCAATCGTAGTTTCTGAGTTTAACAGTGAGATAACGTTCAGGATGCTAGAAGGCGCAAGAGATCACGCAGCCAATGTAAGCGCTGAGATAAGCTACATCTTGTATGTGCCGGGTACTTTTGATATGCCGCTTGCAGTTGAGCGATTATTAAGAAAGAAAAATGTGGACGCCGTAGTCACGCTTGGTGCGGTGATAAAGGGTGACACCCGGCATGACGACATCGTAGCTGAAAACGCGGCGCGGCTGATAGCTGATCTATCGCTAAGGTATGGCAAGCCGGTGACACTTGGCGTAGCGGGGCCTGGAATGACGATCGAGCAAGCAAGAGCGCGAGCAAAGCTTGTGCCGACTAGAGCAGTCAACGCGGCCGTAAACATGGTTTTGCGGTTGAGAAAGCTACAAAAGGCAGTCGGCGGAGGGATTGTGATAATAAATGATACAGCTGACAATAATTAGGATCGAAGGATACGGGCAATGGACCCTCACTCTTGGAAGTGACAGGGAAGCACAGCTTCAGATGCTGCAAGCAAGGATCTATCATGATGTACAGAGGCTATTCTCAGACAAAGATAGCATTGTTTTCTTCAATAGATTCGATGAATACTTTGCAATAACAAATGGCCTTGATATTGATGATCATCGACACATACAACATGAGCTTACAAAGCTGTACGACAACATGTCAATGTCGATGACAATAGGAGTCGGCAAGACTGCATTTGAAGCAAACCTGAATGCTTACAGCACAAGGAAAGAGGGTAGGATGCTTGATAGCAACGCTAGAATATTTGGTAGTTTGCAACATCAGGCAGACATAGCACAAATTATGCATATTGATATTGATAGTTCGACAAACGTTGGCAATTGGCTGTCGCCCTATGAACTGACAGCACTCATCATGAAGATCTACAGTACGCTTACAGAAGAGTTCCTCAAGCACAATTCGCTTGCGTTCTTTCTTGGCGGCGACAATGTTATGGTAATTTCTAACGGTATGACAAAAGAGCAGGCAGACGAAGTGCTAAAGAAGGTTACGGCCGGCAATGATATTAAACTCAACTGCGGTATAGGAATTGGAAAGACAGGTAGAAGAGCAGCAGAAGCAGCGACAAGAGCGCTTGATACAATTAGAGATTTACGCGAGGAAGGAAAGATCCAAACAATATATGAAATACAATGTCCCTAGCAATAACTAACACCAGCCTTCTTTTGGGCAGAGAGCTTGAATATGTTGAGCAGGGCTACATTGAGATTGAAAATGGCAGAATAAGGAGGACCGCTGCTGGTACTTACAAGGGTTCTGGTAAGAATCTGTCCGCAAACGGATTCATAGTCGTACCTGGATTTATCAACGCGCATACGCACATTGCGGATTCAATAGGAAAAGATATTGCCTCAGGGCAGCAGCTTGATGCACGAGTGCATCCTGTGTTTGGTGCTAAGAAGAAGATTCTGGAAAAGAGCCTGCCAGAACATCTGAAGACATTCATCAGGAATTCTGCAATTTTAATGATGAAGAAGGGGATAGTTGCATTTGCAGACTTTCGCGAGGATGGATTGGAGGGAATAAGGCTCCTAAAAGAAGCAGTTGAGGGTTTACCAATAAAATGTGTAACGCTTGGCAGGATAAATTATTACAGTAGTCCAACAGATACAGCTGGCCTGCCACCTGAAAAAGGAGAGCAGACTAAACTGGTACTTGAGCATGCGGATGGACTTGGACTAAGCGGCGCAAATGAAAACACTGATGCTGCTCTTGCACAGTACAGGCAGTTTGCAGGAAAAAAATTGATAGCAATACATGCCGCCGAGTCAAAAGAGACAGCCAACTTTTCCAAGATGCACACCGGCAGAAGCGAAGTAGACCGGATAATGCAACATCTGAAGCCTGACTTTGTCGTACATATGACAGCTGCAACAGAAAATGAAATGTCGCTTGTGGCAAAAAGTGGCACGGGTGTCGTAATTTGCCCTAGGGCAAATGGTGTACTCGGCGCAGGCATCCCAAGGGTTGCCCAAATGCTCAGGCAAGGTTGCCTTGTCGCTGTCGGAACGGACAACGTCATGCTAAATTCGCCAGACATTCTGAGAGAACTGGATTATGCTTGGAAGGCATCGAGGGCGGCTGAAGGTGAGATGTTAAGAGCACAAGAACTCTTGAAGATGGTAACCATAAATGCGTCGCAAATTTTAAGACTCAATACCGGCTGTATAGAGGCTGGCCGCGCAGCCGATCTAGTATTCATTGACAAGAAACATGCCGACCTCTATCCAATGCATGACCCATACGCAGCAGTGGTCCACAGGCTGAGCCAAAACTCTATCAGCGCAGTCATGATCGATGGACGGTTTGTAGATTGAAGGTAATACTCAACAGTGCAATGACAGTCGATGGTAAGATCTCCACGTCAAATGGAGATTCAAAAATTTCTTCAAGAGAAGATCTTGTGAGGGTTCACAAGCTGCGTGCTTGTGTCGATGCCGTAGTTGTGGGAATCTCTACAATTCTGGCAGACGACCCCCGGCTCACAGTAAGACTAGTGAAGGGTAAGAACCCCGCCAGGGTGGTAGTCGACAGCAGAGGCAGGATCCCCCTTGACTCTCAAATAATGCGCACTGCGTCTAGGGTTATGACTATTGTAGCAGTGACGGATCAGGCGCCAGAGGAAAAGATACTGGAATTAAGAGAGATGGGCGCGCAAGTGCTGGTTATAAGCGAAGGGAAAAAGGGGCAAAGTGCCGCTGTGCCCCATGGCGTCAACCTTAAACTGCTGTTTCGCAAGCTGGAAAAGATGGGGATGAAAAAAATATTGGTAGAGGGTGGAGGCGAGCTTAACTGGTCTCTTTTACACCTTTGGCTGATAGACGAGATGACAATAACAATAGCCCCGAAAATAGCAGGTGGCAGACTGGCGACGACGCTTGTCGAGGGAGATGGATTCGATGAAATAGCCCAAAGCATCAAGCTGCAGCTCAAGAAGGTAGAGCGGAAAAAGAACGGGGAGCTTGTGCTGCGCTACCGTCTATGATTTACAGCATTTTCTTTCTTTTTCTCGCTCATGATTTTTAAGGTTCTCTCAACATACTAGTGGTACAGATGTTCTTAAACGAGCAGACTTTGCACAGGTTCATGATGGAGAAGGCCGAAGGACAATTTCATGACATGTATGAGAAAGCACTTGGGCAGGTAAGATCAGAGTTTGGTAAGATCTACGCGATGGTGATTGGGGGAAGTGAGGTAAGGACACCATCTACTGTAGCACATACATCGCCTATTGACACAAGAATAGTGCTTGGACATATGCCGATAGGGAGTGCCATCCATATTAGGAAGGCCATTGCGGCTGCAAAAGAGGCATTCGAGCGCTGGGGCAGAATAGAGTATAGAAAGCGAGTACAAATATGCATGGCTGCAGCAGACATCACGGCCCATCGCAAGTTCGAGCTTGCCGCGTGGGTATCATATGAAAATGGCAAGAATCGTTACGAGGCAATAGCAGACATCGATGAGGCTATCGACTTTTTGCGCTTTTATTCTGAAGAAATACAAAGAAATAATGGCTTTGAAACTATAATGAAAAGCGCTCGTCTAAACGAAAAGAGCAAGAGTGTCATGAAACCGTATGGAGTATGGGGAGTAATTGCTCCGTTCAACTTTCCTGCTGCTATTTTCGTAGGCATGAGCACTGGCGCAATAATCACCGGGAATACTGTGGTAGCCAAGCCGTCAAGCAATACCCCGATTATTGCATGGAAGTTTGCAGAAATATTCAAGCAGGCAGGATTGCCTGACGGTGTGTTCAATCTAATTATCGGGTCAGGCGGCAAGCTAGGGAATGAGCTTGTCAGAAACAAGGACGTTGCTGGAATTGTATTCACCGGTTCTCGAGACACTGGCTTCAACATAGCAAAAGAGTTTAGCAACACAAGGCTCAAACCACTAATCGCTGAGCTTGGCGGCAAGAATCCGGTGATAGTGACTGAAACGGCTGACATCAATAACGCAGTTGATGGTGTCCTCAAAGCAACGTTTAGCTATTCGGGACAAAAATGCAGCGCGTGCTCTAGGGTTTATGTCCACAAGAAGGTGAGAGACGAGTTTCTGAGGCGGCTGGTTGAAAAGACAAAGAATCTTCCGATAGGAAATCCCCTTGACTCAAATACCTTTGTTGGTCCACTTGCTAGCGAGAATGCATACCGGAAATATCAAAAATACATAAAGGCAGCGGAGAGGGATGGCAAGGTGCTTGTTGGAGGCTCTATAAAAAAGGATGACGACTTAAAGTACGGCTACTACGTAGAGCCAACGATAATCGTTGGCCTGCCAAAAAAGCACAGGCTCTTTAGGGAGGAAATGTTTGTTCCCATCTTATGTACTGCAGATTATGAGAAGTTTGATGATGCCATCAAGCTTGCAAACGACATTGAATACGGGTTAACCGCCGGCATATTTACCCGAAAACAGGAAGAGGTCAAAAAGTTCCTTGACTGTATTGATGCCGGAGTTATTTATGTTAACAGGAAGGCAAGCGCAACAACTGGCGCAATGGTCGGATGCCAGCCATTTGGTGGATGGAAGGACTCCGGAACTAGGGGTAAAGGAACGGGAGGACCTCATTACCTAACAGAATTTATGCGCGAGCAGAGCCAGACTATTGTTGTTGATTAGCCAATAAATATTTCATCGTTTTATCGATGGTCAAACTATTCAAAACAAGTCCTGCATCAATGAGCATAAGAAAGATCTAGAGATCTAGAATCTATGTCAAATGCTCACTATAGCACTACAGAAGCAGTATTCAGGGTGACCGAAGTAACATTATGCTCCTACAATCCGCGCCAATTGGATAGAGTCCGCTTATATCTATATATCTCTCTCAGAATGCCTACCTATTATTCTGTCGCTATTCGTACCAATTCAGAAATTTGCTTACCTTTGTCTTGAGAAAGTGCTGAAATTCCACCAGTCAAGCTTTCAGCTACAATGCCTTTTTCTGCAAGTACTTCGGCAACTCTGAGTGAAGTATTACCCATCATGCACACAAGCAATGCTTTCCCGTTCTTTCCTTCTTCGCCCAATGCATTATCAAGTTGCTCTGGAATCTTTTGGGTTGCTAAAAGTTGTTCCACGTCACTGGCCTTTGGGACGGAGATCTTGCTTTCATCAACGCCCAACGAATTTGCAATTAACTCTATTCCCTCTTTGCGAGGAGTATACATTGTGTGAATCCAAAATACTCTATTGTAATTTCGGATATTCGAGACAGCTTCCTCTAGAGGAACCTCTTTGCGGTCTTCTCGCTTCTCCTGCATCATTTCAACGCTTCTTCTGTACTTTTGGATTCCATCTGCAATTATTACGACAAACTTTCTTCCTCCATCTCCACCGAAATTCGCCATTTGCATCACCGCATAAAGTGCAAGGGCACTGCTTTCTCCTATATCATATCCTTTGTCTACGAAAAACTTCAACAGACGTTTTGCCTGACCAAAATCTACCTCATGTTGTCCGGCGTATCGCTCAGGCTCGTAGAACTTCAAGCCGGCTGCCTTCCCTTTAGTCCTTATTCCTGCGACATCTTGGTTACTAAGCGGAAAGACTACATGTAGTGATTTCTTTCCATATTTGTCCATCAAGTATCTGCTCAATCCCCCTGATGTGCCACCTGTACCAAAGGTAGCGACGGCTTTGAATTCAGCCAGCGAGTGGCCTTGTTCAATCAATTGCTGGTCTATCTCAGGGGCAGTCACAGTTCTGTGCACCTCAACGTTGAGCTCATTGTCGTACTGTTCTGGGCAGAAACAACCGTAGATCTTCGCAAGAAGCTTTGCCAAGTTTATTATATCCTGACTCGTTAGAAGTTCTTCTATTTCTGAGCGTGATTTATCGAAAATCGCAGAGTCAAACCCGACCTCGATAAGCTGTGAGCGAATGTTTGATGCGGTTGCTTTAGCAGCCAAAAGATTTGGATTGACTTTCATACCTGGAGCAGGGCAAATGTCCATATCTAGGTTTATGATGTGGGTACTCTCATTTCTCAACTCCTCAAAAACTCCTTCCTGAAGCTTCCTAGATACTAGGGTAACGACATTTAGGCCGAGCCTAGCGATTTGACCTAGAGCGATCCCAAAGTTACCTGAGGTGGCTTCAATTACTGTCTGTCCGCGCTTCAGTTTTCCTGAAGCAATAGCATCATAGACTATGCGTACTGCAGGCCTTACTTTGATCGAGCCTGCAAGCAAGTTTGAATCAAACTTGCCGAAAACTTGCAGATCTTTATCTGCAAGATCCAAGCCATATTCGGTTTTTGCACACTGCTTCAAATCCTCCGTGATGTCGATCAGAGGAGTTGGGTTAGCCACTTTCGATTCGCCTGATTTATTTCCTTGTTCTAGATGGGGAATCTTGCTCCATATCTCACGCTCAAAATGCTCCATTAGAAAGCTGTCAATGTCCGTCCCCTTATTCAGTCCCTGCAATTTTTCCCACTGTGCTATATGGTGTGCAGTTAGGTTTTATAAAAGATGTGCTAGGATTCCCGTTGTTTTTAGCTTGATTTGCGTTTATGTTTGACCTATATTATCTGCAATTTAGATTTGCTCATGATATAGTACTTGGAGATGGAGATGCGAAATTTAGTTTAAATCTGCATCCTCCTCTCGGTAAGTGTTAGAGGTTTTACATGATGAAGGGGCAATGCATAGGGATATGTGATAGATGCCCTCTAGGGATGCGGGGGTAAATGCGGCTCCCTAAGGGTAACTGCCAATTTTTGTTATGGTGATGATGATAAATATTTGCAGGCTGCCTATCTCTGATAGTGCATAATAACTAGATGAAATTGCTAAGCGACAGAGTTGCAGTCATAACAGGCTCTACTAAGGGGAATGGAAGAGCAATGGCAAATATCTATTCCGAACAAGGAGCCAACGTAGTTGTCACAGGAAGAGATCAAAGTGAAGCTCAAAATGTTGTAGACGAGCTTTCAAAAGAGTATGGAACTAACCCCTTGGGATTGAAGGTAGATGTAACATCTGTCACAGGGGTTAGGGAGATGGTCAACAAAATACGCCAAAATTATGGCCGAATCGACGTGCTTGTAAATAATGCAGGGTATCCAATTAAAGATGATCTATGGGATGTAAGATTTGATCAAATATCTGATGACGTTCTAGAAAGGGTTTTGGATGTAGATACAGAAGGCACTTATAGATGCTGCCGTGAGGTGCTTCCTTTAATGGTTGAAAAGAGGCGTGGAGTTATAATCAACATTTCATCCACCCCCGCAATAAGTGGATACATCAAGGGCGCGCCCTACACTGTGGCCAAGGCCGCTAATCTAGGGATCACAAAGCATATAGCCGCTGAATTTGGCAAGTATGGAATAAGATGCAATGCAATCGCTCCTGGAACTATTGCTACACAGAGAAATTGGGAAAGATTGACAACTGAACAAAGAATAGATATTGTATCTTCTATTCCGCTTGGAAGGGCAGGCAAGCCAGAAGAAGTTGCAGGCGTAGCATTGATGCTTGCATCTGATTATAGCTCTTTTGTCAGTGGTCAGACCATTGTTGTAGATGGAGGGGAAACAATACGATAAAAGCGGCCCAATTTAATGCAACAGGTAATTTCGCAGTTGCATCACATTAGCTCTACTATCTGTCAAACTTTCAAGCATCAGAAAAAAAATCCAATTGAGTACAACGATACTATGAGCGACTTTGTATTGAAATACGGTACAGAGGAGGAGAAGCTAAGCGGGCACCAGTAATGCAAGGATATGAGACAAGCCTAATCTATGAAGGTTGTGCCACAACCCCTCTGCACGCTAAATACGGCTGAGCATAGCGATGTTTATCCATACCCTTTTAAAAATGATTATCCTAATTTCATTCTGATCAAGTCATATGCCTTGGCCGCATCTTTACCACTCAATATCAGTACCATTTCATTTGTAGTAAAGAAAGCACTATGGATTGGAATTTGATGATTGTATAATATATTTGAAACAAGAGACAGTATGTGGTACCGACTTTGATCATCAGGAATCAATGATAGAGTTATCTTGGAAAGACCTTCTCTTATCTTGCCGTCGAATTTTTGTATTGCATCAGCAACCATTCTCCTGATTTCGTCTGCATCCTCTGTAAGCAGGGAAAAGTGATTATGCGTTTGAAACAGATTATATCTGCTGTCTTGCTCAAAGAATTCATCTAAAATATGGGCCAAGACGTCATTGTCATCCTCATTATTTTCTTTTTGAAAGTCAATGTCTATAATGCTGTCTGTCAATGACATCTTTGCTTTTGCTACAGTCAAATGCGTACTGCTATTCTGCTGTTGCAGATTCTTCTTTTCCAGTACATCTGCAAATCTTTTGATGGCGACTACAATTGTATTCAAGTTTACTTTTGAACCAATCAATTTTTCGATTTCGGGCTTGATTTTTTCAGCTAGCGCAGTATAATTTGCAATGCCTAGCGTCAAGGCTTGCATATAAACGTGCTCGTTTGCTAGAACTTTTCTAATAGCCTCTGGAACGGAGATTGTCTCTGCATACATCTTCTGGATATGTAGCATATTTACATCACGTAATAAAAGGATTGCCTTGTATCGAAAAAATTATATAATGTAATACCTATTACATAAGGTAGGTGAACTACAAAATGTCAAAAGATTGGGACTTAGGTTTCGGAAGGAGTATGTTTGAGAACATCGACAGAGAGTTTGCCGAAGCGGAGGAGATGTTGAACAGGATGTTCAGAACTATAAGAGAAACTGGCCGCTCTGAGATGGCTGTCCAAGGACCCTATTACTACGGATATCAGATAACCGTTGGGCCTGATGGGAAACCGCATGTAAGAGAATTTGGCAATGTAAAACCATCGTCAAGAGGATTGGTGGAGCAAAGTGGTGTTAGAGAACCCCTAGTTGACACCGTGCTAGATGAGAAAGAGAATACGCTGACTATCACTGCAGAGATGCCCGGAGTCACAAAGCAAGATATCAAGGTCAATGTTGGAGAAGAGTATGTCTCTATACATGCAGAGAAGGGCGAGAAGAAGTACCACACAGACATTCCAATAAATGTACCACTAGATGACACCTCTGCAAAAGCTATCTATGCAAACGGCATTTTGGAGCTGAAGATCAAGCTAAAAGCCCCTCCAAAGCCAAAGGCAAAAGAAGTCAGAGTGGAGTAAATAGGTTAAGATCTACTCCATTTTTTATTGAGAGGTGAAAATAGAATTGAAAAATCTCAATAACAATAACAATAATAAAGTATCATTAAGAGTAGCTGAGACTAACCAAAAATTTGTGGGCAGGGGAATGGCGTTGGTAGATCCAAAAGTGATGGAGGAGATGGATCTATCAACAGGAGATGTACTAGAGATATCAGGCAAGAAGAAAAGCTATGTGCTGCTCTGGTCAAGTCAGCGTGATGACTATGGTAAAAAAGTGATTAGGATTGATGGCTATACTCGCAATAATATTGGCGTCGGAATTGACGACACTGTTAGTGTGTGTAAAGTCAGTGTAAAAAAGGCCGAGCAGGTA
The DNA here is from genome assembly GCA_045809585.1 of Nitrososphaera sp. Lineage (GTDB taxonomy): Archaea > Thermoproteota > Nitrososphaeria > Nitrososphaerales > Nitrososphaeraceae > Nitrososphaera. Next base: position 11,717 of record JBJMEE010000082.1, read on the forward strand.
ATTTTGGCACCTACTGAAGAGCTAAACATCGTGGGCCTGGAAGACTATCTTCCTGAATTGC
>JBJMEE010000083.1:0-4993 GCA_045809585.1 Nitrososphaera sp.
GGGCATAAAAAGGTAATCAATGATTTCTATTCTATTTTCTCGATCTTATCCCTCCAGTTTTTGAATAGAAGAGTATAGCAAGAGAAGTGGACCGAGTGGGATTAGCGTTTCCCCATTGATGACTACTACTAGATAGATAAAGAGCAGTAGTAGTAGTAGTAGTAGTAGTAATAGTGACTAAGAGCTTCACAACCTCATCCTTAAATCCGTTGACTGATATTAAGAATCATAGTAGTAGTAGTAGTAGTAGTATTGCAAAGGTGAGTAAATTATGATGAAGGTAGCTTTGTCTGCATTGCTAGGTGGTAGTATTACTGCCGCTATAGGCCTCCTCCTCCTCGCCTTCTATCCACCACAAATATCAGCATCAACCGCATCTGCTTCTTTTACTACAGATAGCTTGGGTTATGAAATTCAAGAACTAGCAACTTTTCCTGTATTAAATCTGTTATACAATAATAATAATAGTAGTAGTAGTAGTAGTGAAATTTCAGCCAATAGAACGATGGCCATATTGGCCAATTCCTCAACCTTTGTATATGAAACAGAGACCTTCATAGCCCCACCGACTGTAAAAACTTTTGTAATTTATATGGCAAATGAGTTTCACGAGAACTGGCCTGAAGACTCTCACAAACATATTACAAACAAAAATGCTTATACCATTCCGACAAACTTGACTATATCGAATGGAACAAGTATAGCATTTCATATGGCTGACGCGCCTTGGGATACTCCGCATGATTACATCGTAAGGGTGATTGATACTCATACCAACTGGACTGCATTGCAGACTCCTCTCCTTAGTTATCCCAAATTTAACAGAGGGCCATCCAATTCTGGAACAACAGTCCTGCCTGTTGGAGAATATCAAGTGGAAGCATATCTACATGGAACTGACAAGGTAGAAACTAAACCAATTACTATCAAGGTTATAGATACGCCGGTGAACCAATCGTCTAATGTAACGGCAGGGTTCTTTTATTCACCACAAAAACCAGTTGCAAATCCATACGACAACGATGGTCAGCTGCATCAAGGACATTTAGAATATTATAGACAGCATTTTTCAGTACATGGATTGAAAATAGAGTCGATACATAACTTCCATTTTGCATCATGCTCATTTTATGGTAAAGGGAAAAGCTCGGTATGCACAGATGATGGAGGCTCTCATGGAGAGCTTTATTGGCATGATAATAAGACTGCAGACCATGCGCTGATATTCTGGAGCTCTACACGACCATATAGCCAGATAGCTGCTGCACTTGATGAACTGACTTGGGAGAATGTATATACATGATAGAACATGATAGACATATACATCCTATCGCAGTTTCCCCTAGTTTGGTTTTTGTATATTTTAGTAAAAGACTAAACTAAACCCAAGCAAGAAGAAGTGTGTTTATCTGCTTGAATCGTCAACACGTCTTTCACATTTGGTTGACAGTTAACTTATCTCTGTCAGATGCTACTGCTCCCTTCTACAAACAAATCCTGTACATCCTCAAGGTTAGTTACCATCTGTTCAAACAAGCACGTTCTATGGCCTTCCTAGTTAACCTGTTCATAACCGCACCAAGATATTGTTATAGCTGCTGCGTTCTATGTCTGCATCAAATATCAAAAGGTATGTGACAGTATAAACTTTGTCTACTGCTCATTAGAAGGATCTGGTAATTTAGCGTCACTTAAATAATCTTGTTATACTATAACATAAAACAAAGGAAGAGAAGAGAAATAGTGCATGTAACACTTCCTTTTTCTATAAGCAATCAACCTTGCAAATTATTAGACTAAGTGGTATTGGTCGATCTATGGCCACAGTCCTCTCATCTGTATTGCTTCAACTACTCTATTGACTGCCAGCACTGTGCTTGCCTTGCGCATGTCGATGCCGTAATTTTCAGATGTATGATAGACGTCAAGGAATGCTTTAGTTATATTTCTGTCCAATCTTTCGTTGACCTTCTGTTCGGTCCAATAGTCTCTGCGAAGATTCTGCAGCCACTCAAAGTATGACACAGTGACACCTCCACCATTTGCAAGGACGTCCGGAATAACTAATATCTTGTTATTGTAAAGTACCTCATCTGCTTCCGGCGTCGTTGGGCCGTTAGCAGCCTCAGCTACTATCTTTGCCTTCACTCTGCCCGCATTCTTGGCAGTAATTTGATTTTCCAGTGCAGCAGGTATTAGTACTGTGCATTCTATTTCGAGCAGCTCTTCATTGCTTATTGAATTGGTGCCGGGAAACTCTACAACTGACCCAGTTTTTTCCTTATGCTTTCTCAGTTCAATGACATCAATACCATCCTTACTATAAATTCCTCCTCGAGAGTCAGAAGCAGCAATCAATTTGGCACCTTGGCTTTCTACAAATTGTGAAGCAAATTGACCTGCATTTCCAAAGCCTTCCACTGCCATGGTGGTGTCTTTCATGTCTATCTTAAGCTTCTTTGCGGCTTCTCTGACCGTGAACGCCAGTCCTCTGCCTGTGGCTTCATTTCTGCCAAGTGAGCCACCAATTGCGATCGGTTTGCCTGTGATAAGTTCGGGCTGAACGTAATTGCCTTTAAGTGCAGAGTATGTGTCCATTATCCAAGCCATTTCTTTGCCGCCAGTGTAAACATCTGGAGCGGGAATGTCTGTGTGCGGACCAATAATGTCTGCAATAGCATAAGCGTAGCGCCTTGTGAGGCGTTCTCGCTCGCCTTCCGACATTTCCTTTGGGTTACATATGATGCCACCCTTGCCTCCGCCGTATGGAATATCTGCAATGGCACACTTCCAGGTCATCCACATCGAGAGGGCCTTAACCTCATCGATGGTGACCTGAGGGTGATAGCGGATGCCTCCCTTGTACGGACCGCGGGCATCGTTATGCTGTGAGCGAAATCCAGTAAAAACGTGTATCTCGCCGTTATCCATTTTTATCGGGAGTGATACTGTAAGAACGCGCTTTGGATTGGCTAAAACTTCTTGTAACCCTTTGTCTAGCTTTATAAGCCTGGCCGCTTCATCAAGCTGTTTGAGGGCATTTTCAAAAGGGTTTATTGTCGCTGCAGATCCTTTTTCAGTCTCTAGCATATGCATTGTTCTAGAAAAGTTCATGTTATAAGTTTTGTGTGTAAATTGTAGACAGTATATATCCTGTAGGTCAGCTTGTCATTCTCTTTGATATAAGGGTACGAAGCTCCTCGTCTGTAAAGTCGGCATAGTCCTCTATACCCAGCGAGGTGGCAATTGACTCCAGCTTTTTCCTCTCAGTGGCGACGGGACCCGTTATCTTGGGAAGCCTGTTTTCCCCTCTTACATTCTCTTCCGCTTCTTCCATTTCGTGACGAAATATCTCCTTAGCCTTTTCGTACTCTCCTACAGCCTTGCCTATTGTGCGTGAAAACTGAGGTAGTTTTTTGGTGCCAAACAGTAGAATGAGCCCAAAAAGTACGATTATGATCCACTCCGATCCACCGATATTGCTTATCAGAGCAGAAGTTATTTCCATCTTAAATGGTGTTTTTAACATTCTGATCAGAATTAAAGATTTCGACAACTGAATAGCTTCTCATTTGTGGCTGGATTCAACAATTAACAGAGTGCCTATGTCACTATTAGAAAAAAAGAAGAAGCAAAAGATCAAGCAGAAGGGAACATGATAAAAAGAGAGAGAGATATATCTCCTTTGTATTCCATAGAATGGATCAAGAAGACTTCCTTCCTCCTCGCAATTGAATCTTGAGCTTTATACTTTTCTCAATTTCTAAAAAATTGTCATAACAGTAAAACCTGTATTGTGATATAAAAAGTTAGAAGGCTCTGTCTTCTTTGCCCTTTATTCTAGACAAAAAGAATGGCTCATTGAGTTTCATGGCATTGCTCAGAACCACCGATACTAATCCTCCAAGCATAAATCCGCCTATGATGTCTGCCGGGTAATGCTGCATTACATAGATGCGCGTAATGCCAATAATGACTGGAAAAGCCCATATCGCATAGCCCATTTTTTTGGATTTTTGATAGATAGCATACCCTGCAATAAAGGCTAAGGCAGTGGCACGGGCAGCGTGGCCCGAGGGATATGAAAATCCAGCCGCAGAAGGCGCAAGACTATCGCTTTCAAGACTAAAGTGTTCAGGCAGTTGCGAAGCTGGCTCAAACCCATAGGGTGGAATCTCTCTTCCAATCAGGGGCTTTATGTACATGACCAACACTACTATAACGACTAGTGCAATGAGAAATATCATACCCACTTTCCTCGTACGTCGAATTATCGTTAACACGATGCCAAGAATGAACAGTGTTGTTACGTCACCTAGCGAAGTAATAACTATCATTGCCATGTCAATACTGGGGTTGCTCCCCTGTACTGACTTGAAGTAGCGAGCAGCCGCATCATCTACTCCAAACGTTACGCCAGAAGCCACCACTGCACTGAAAACAAGGAATGCAGCAACAAGTACTACAAAATACATCGATCGTGTCCTTATCATCCAGGGTGGCTTGACTGTTTCACTTGGCGACAACCAAGTGGAAGAGCTGCTCGTTGGCGTTTAATTGTTTTGCCTACAGCTCTTCACGCAGAGCAGAGATGTCCTATCATAGGAGATATTTGCTCCCCTATCATAGTGTCACTCTATATATATTTCTGCACAGCTAACGAGTTTAAGCAATGATGAGAGTATGAAAGAAAAAATTTCAGTTAAAGAAATATTACAATTCCGATAGTTGCTTCTCTATCTTATCCATTCACTGTCAATTGAAGCAAGTTTTATCAGTCCCAAGCAAATATGTAAAAAGAAATACTAACGAATTATTCAATGTTTGTAGTTGTTTCTTTCTATTAGAACTGGACCGATGTAAGATCTGTCAGATTCTCCAAGTGACGCTTGGCTTCGCTGAGTGCCGATATCTTGCGAAGCTCGTTCTTTGCCTTTGATGCATATGACTGATAGAGCTTGTCCATCTGGTCGACAAAATCCTTTGGCTTGCC
>JBJMEE010000084.1:0-4715 GCA_045809585.1 Nitrososphaera sp.
CTGCATTTGTTCGGAATAAAATGCGATCGTTCGCATAATTTGTTGTCATGTATATCTTTTTGCTTACGACTATATCAACATACAGTACATTTAACTTCTATCCTGGTACCATGTATCCTGTTGCAACTTGCTGAGTCTGCAGAAAATGCTGACGCATCTGAGTTTATGAATCTAGTTAGGCAGGCAGATTACATGCTCCAGATAGGAAGGCAAAGGAAAAGTGTAGCCGGGGGCCAGATGAATGGAGGCCTAATGGAGGTTTACGACTTAGAAAACCTGGTAATAATAAGCGACCTGCACGGCGATTCAAAGTCACTATTTCGGATTCTCTGCGAAATAAACTATAAGCAATTCCTATCGAAGCACCTGAACAAACTTATTTTTCTTGGAGATTATATTGATAGAGGTAGTGATTCCCTCAGCATAGTATATTCAATATGCTGGCTGAAGAGCATATATCCCGACTCGGTTATATTGATGAGGGGGAACCATGAGGCTCCTGCAGAGTTTCCCTTTTCTCCACATAACTTTCCATACGAGATAGAAGATCGCTTTGGCAACCGCTGGAGAGAGATCTATAAAGAGACATTATCGATGTTCAGACTGCTGACGCTTGCAACCGTGGTAAAGGATAAGCTACTCATAGTGCATGGAGGGCTCCCTTCTAATGAGGCAGCGGCTCTAAGCTTTAGGGAATCCATAGCCTTTGCTCAAGAAAGCCAAGTCTCAAACAGTGTGCTTGAGGAGCTTTTGTGGAACGATCCGGTCCCGATTGACAAAACCAGAAGCCAACAAATGTCAAGGCGTGGAGTTGGAAGATATTTTGGCCCATGTGTGACTCGCAACTGGTTGCAAGCGACAGGTACTGTGGCAGTAGTCAGGGGCCATGAGCCTTGCCAGGGGTTTAGACTTGACCATGACAATAAGGTCATGACGCTGTTTTCCTGTAATGGTCTCTATCCTAATTCTGCGGCAGCATATCTAATTGTAAATGCTACTGGACTCGACGCCGTCAATGACGCAAAAGAGCTCTCTGCTCATGTCAAATTCCTAGTGTAGCCTTAATCTCTTTGCATCTTTTCCTGAGTGACACAGTCGATATGTCCGCTACTTGGCATATCTCTACCTGCCGGAGGAATTCATTACAATTCTGAGAAGCGAGGTAAATGACTGCTCCTGCAAGGGCCCTTGGATTCTTGCCCAGCGAAATGCGGTTTTGCTGCACCTTTGAATAAACGCGAAGGGCCTCTCGTTTTGTTTTCTCGCTCAGGTCAAGCCTGTTGGCTATCAGCGTGACATAATCGGGACCGTGAAGAACCGGCATTTGCAGCGACAATTCTCTTAAGATGAGCTTATAATGCGCCATGACATCCTTGCTTGAGATATTGCAAACCGCTGCGACATCCGCAACAGTCTTTGGGGTGGCAGTCTCCCTGCATGCTGCATACAGGGCTGCGCCTACAAGTCCTAGCGTTGACCTACCCTTTGCCAATTTCTTGAGGGCTGCCTTTCGGTAAATGTAGGCCGCACTTTCCATGACGGCTTGACTGAGGTACAACTTATCGCCAAAGTTGTTTAGGAACTTCAATGCCTTTTCCAGATTCCGTGAGATAGAGTCATTGAGCTGAGACCTGTTGTTCCAGGTGCGTAGCCGTTGCATCTTCATCTTTTGCGCTGGCTCTAGCGTCTTGCCCCTTGCATCCGTGTCGTCAAGGCCGATTAATGTTGATAGGCCTTTGTGATGCACCGCAAGCGATTCGGGCATCCCTGTCCTTGTCCTGTCGCCGTATTCTGAAGAGTTAATTATGCCAGCTGAATTGTCGGCATGAAAAATTCGGTCGTCTGCAACACAGCCGCATGAGCAACATACAAACTCACTGGAAACCATATCGAATATTACCGTTTCACTTTCGCAATGTTGACAATATGTCATATTATCCTTAGAATGTATTTGTTGTTCAGCTGGTTCCATCGACACTACGTATTAGGCTCTTTTATTATTTCTAGTTTTTCTAGAAATTGCATTATCTTAAGATCCAGCTTCCAGAATTAAGAGAATCATAATGTCAAGAATATTCATATAGATTTCCAAACATACTTTTTAAACCCTGCTATTCTGGTACAAGCGCTTATAAACTCATTCTAGAATGCATTTCTTATTAAAGCGTTAAGTGATATCAGCGCCCATGATAGATAATGCTTTCATAGCTGTAGCCATGTTTTTCTGGTTTTCTTATGTTCCCATCGCTATGATTTCAGTATGGAAGACTGTCAAAAATAGAAAATTATTAGTAGAGCGAGACCTTCCCATCTTTTTTCTTAAATCGTCGATAATATTTCAGATTACCACGCGTTCCGCCACAAAGACTGCAGTAGTCAGAAGAGGCATCCGATCAATAACAAGTTCTGCACAGAAGGTAAACTTTTGCAATTATCAGGTCTCCGTGCTAACAGATGACCCCCAGGATAGATGGACCCTTAAGAACGAAAAGTGTGAGGTCGTGGTAGTAGCCAAAAATTATCATACAAATGCAATTAAAAAGGGTCGAGCGTTGCAATATGCAGTCGAGCATCGCCAGAGAACAGGCAAGAATACAAACAAACACTGGATATTCCATATGGATGAGGAAAGTTATGTAACACCGCAGACAATACTTGCTCTGCTCAAATTCATTGGGAAGGGCAAGGGGGTTGTGTCAGAAGGACCGATATTTTATCCTCTCAAGTTCGAGTCTGCAAACAGGCTCACTGCTATAGCTGAGTCGGTGCGACCATTTGCTTGCTATGATTGCGTATCTCAGATGAGAAATCCTCCGCCGATGCATATGCATGGCAGTAACTTGCTAGCTAGGTCAGACGTTGAGGATGACATTGGATGGAAGTTTGGGTCCACACTTGCCGAGGACCAGATGTTTGGATATAAAGTCTATGAAAAATACGGTCAAGGGTCAATGGGGTGGCATGGGGGCGTATTACTTGAGCAGCCACCGCTCAATCTAAAAGATCATTTTTTCCAGAGGCGGAGGTGGTTCCTAGGCACAATGCAGAACCTTGACAAATTTCCACGATGGCACAGGTACAAAGTCATGTTCAAATCAGTGACTCTTTTCCTAGGTTTCGCTTCCGGCGTAGCATCCACGGCTCTCATGATACACACCTACTTGCTGCCCCTGTTTTCGCTCTCGATGTATGAAGTTGGCATGGTAAGCTCAGACATCATGTTTGTTCCTAGCCATCTTCCAATTGTTTCCGCGTTTGCTTCGATGACAAATTCAACTTTAACAACCACGCCACTTGAATTTGGAACCACTGCTATCCTGCTCTTCGCCTCGCTAGTATGGCTAGGCTCTTACCAGCTGGGGCTCTTTCTAAACTTGAGATACTCAAAAATGAAATGGGCAAAAAAAGTGCTGTTACATTTTCAAACCTTATTTCTTTGCCCTGTAATAGGCCTCATCGAGACTTTCCCGGCTTTCTGGGCCACCATAGAATATAGTGTCAGAAAAAAAGACATGGCAGAAAAGCTAAGTGTATACGACTTTTACGTCATAAACAAGTAAATGCCACATTCCGAGGCGCCTAAATGAACCAATAGTCCTAGACCTGTAGCGGTATAGAGTGATCAATACCTTGAGCCTATCCGAAGAATAACTAGTAAAATGACCTTATCGCGAAATGCCATGATTTGCTAGTAGGAAATTTCAGTTAGCTCGAAAACATCCTTATCCAGATAAATGCGTGATCAGCCCAAAGACGCTGCAAGGTAAAGCATTTTTATATTAAACACAAGGCAAGAAAGAAAGCGATAAATGTTTAGGCTAGACAAACAGGCCTACCATTCCGATCTATTTGAATTTTGGTTTAAAATTAAAAAAATTCAACAGCCATAACTTGGTTGCGAGAAGTGCTATCCTTGTGAACTTTATTCTAAAGTTAGTAGCTTAAGGCTCAGGTCTGTATGAAATCTTGATAACTTTAAGGTCTTCTGCTGCCTCAACGTTGTAGTGAATGGCGCTTGCCTCTTTCACAAGCACGGAAGTCTCATCGTACCGCGCACTAAAGTGTGTCAACAGCAGTTTATCAACCTCTGCCTTTTGTGCTATCGTAGCGGCTTCAGCTGCAGTAGAGTGCCCATTCTCAATAGCCTTTTCTTGTTTATCACGGCTGTATGTCGATTCAAAGACTAGCACATCGCATTCTCTGAAGAAACTCGCCAGCTTGTCTGTAGGTCTTGTATCTCCCGAGATGCCTATCTTCCTCCCTTTGCGAGGGGATCCGACAATATGGTTTGCTTTGATTATTTCGCCTTGGTAGACTATGTCTTGTCCACGCTGAAGTTTGCTGTATAGATTACCCTCGGGTATCCCTAGTCTCTTTGCCTCCAGGACATTAAAGGCGCCTGGCCTATCAAATTCCTCGAGGCAGTACGCAAAAGAAGGAACAGAGTGCAGGGCCTGGCAGCAGGATACTTGATAGTCCTTTTCTTTTACTACCAGCCCATCTTCCTCAATTTTGTGCACAATGACATCAAAAGTGAGCCTGAAATTGATGATGCGCATATTTTCCCTAAGGAACTCTCCCAGCCGGGGCTCGCCATAGATGTCAATGCTCTTTTCTCTTCCTTGCAGTCCCATTGTCTGAAGGAGTCCTAGCAGCCCTACGCAATGGTCGGCATGCATATGAGTAATAAAGATCTTCATTTTCCTATTCATGCC
>JBJMEE010000085.1:0-3798 GCA_045809585.1 Nitrososphaera sp.
CTGCCAAAGATATCATTGCGAAAAAAAACAGAAGAATGCTGGCTGCTTTGGGCAAGAAATTACTGATAAGTTCCCTTTTTAGCCAGCAGAAAATGATGGATGCCAGGCATCCGATGGTTGCTGCAATGTGGCTCAAAATAGCAGCTTACGATTTTATAGATGGACTGCTTGCTCTTTCTGGTAACAGACCTATGCCTGTCCATATTTTGGAACAGGTGAGGCAAATTGATTCCAGAATGGCAGAAGGTGTGGACGTCGCGCTAGAATGTATTGGGGCAGAGAGGGCCACCCGCCCTGCGATATCTAGGTCAATGGAAGCAATCAGAGAATTAAAGTCAAAGGATTATGATAGAGAGCTGTTTATATCAAAAGTAAGCCATCTACTCGACCGGCGTAAGTTGGTAGACTGCTATTATTACGCAGGGAGAGCTGCAGCAAAAAATCTTGTTAATAGAAAGGAGATATTCTACAGCCAGTACTCGAAGCTTGTACAACTTGCGCTAGACTTGGTTAATGACTTGCAAAGTCTGGAGAAGATGCAAAAGCTGCTCTTTAGAGTCACAAACAGCAGCTTAAGAGGTTGATGATTACCTTCGTCTTACTGCTAGGACAGGGGACTGAGATTCTTCAAACCTAGTCTGGCTGGTTCGTGCCCTCAGTTTTGCCTTGTACTTCAAGTTCCTAGGCTTAGTCCTCAGTCTATATCCACAGCATGGGCACCAAAGTCCATCCCACTTTATAAATATCTCACATATCTGGCATCTTTTTTGTCCGCTGGCATACCTGCCTGAGCCAACAGGCTTTTGAGCCTTGTGACGAATGCATATACCTTTACAAGTCATTTCTCTATTATCTCCTGGTAACAACGACTAACGTATCTGGTCAGGGCCTTGTCAGCCTCGGTTAGTCCTATACCAGCAGCAATTATGCATAATATCTATTTAAGATTTGTACAATAAGTTTATTTAGGAAATGATAGGATTCGCAGAATTCGTATATTAATTGTTTATTCTTACTGCAAGAGATACAAATAAAATGTATTATATGTGTATTTATTTGTTCCACGTCTTTGAATCTCTTGCATAACTTGTACACATTTTTATATTATGGCGAAAATTCCTTGTACAAACTCTGATTTTCGTTGACAAGGACTGTTGAAGTTATAACCAATTCTGAACCTTGAGAAAGTCATCTATAGGTTCCTTCTTGAGAAGCTTGATAAGCGAAAGCGCTTGGGGCACTGATAGCATTGGCTTTTTGAAGTGGTTGTCGGTACCTATTCTAGGGCAGGCGACTTGCACAAAAGCATCTATACCCTTGAAAATCTGTATACGCTCATCGGTTATTTCCGTCAAGGCAATCATCTGGACCTTTTTGTCCAGTCTCTCAAACTCCTTTTTCAGTTCAAGTGCTCGAATATGGGCAAACTGGCCTTCCTTTAGACCGATAATGAGTCCTATCGTCTTGGAGTCAAGTGCCTTATAGATGGACAGAATTGCTTTCTTTCGCATACCTTGAGCAAATTCATTTACCTCAGTGTATTCTTCAAAATACGGGTCAAGCATGAACGTAGGTTTTTCAGTAGACAAAGCGACGCTTGCAGAGTGGAACATGCTTTGTCCTAGGAAAATGTACGCATCAACTTGCTTTTGAACGTTATAGGCCGGATAAAATTCGCAACCAAATACTTGAGCGTCACGAAGTTGGCCTTTACCTCTTCCAATTATGATGTCGTAGCCATGATCTTCGAATATCTTTTTAACGCTGTCTATTTGGTGAAGGTGCTGACTGTCGGTTACAAGCGATACCGTCTTGTACTTTGCTGCAAGCTCTCTTGCGCACTTCTTGGCTACTACTTCAAAACTAATATCATCAAAGGCGGCTATCATCATGACCTTCTGACCAAATTTATCCATCGCAATAGTATGGCCGATATTGAACAGAATATCTGCAGCCAGCATCTCTGCAGCATGCGTGTTAAGGTCACATGAACCCCAGCATGTATCCCCTATGATGTAGACTTGGATGCCAAAGGTTTCAGCTATGTGATCTGCGACATCTTGCAATTTTGGAATAAGAGCTTCAGGTCCATTTAGCGCAACTGACCTCGGCCTTCTATCCTTTATTGTGTCAAAGATTTTTTCTTCGTCTATCCTAATTGTCATGATTTATTCTTTGTCACCCTGATTGCAAATTTTGGACAGACTGCTTCGCATCCAAAGCAGTAAATGCAGTCGCCCTCCCTTGCTGGCATGGCTTTTCTGTCAACACCATCGCCATACCATTCAAAGACATTCACGGGGCATACCTCAATGCATGCCCCGTCGCCTATACATAAATCAAAGTCGACTGCTACATCAGTGCCATAGATCCCAAGGGTACTTGAAGAATTCTTCCAGATCGTGAGTTTATCACAGGTTGTAGAAACCCTGTTTGCCTGGAAGCTGGGATCGATAGGCAATATGACGAAAAAGATTTTGTCCAACTCAATTTAAATCATGCTAAAAAAGATCGGATGAGGCAGCCTGCCGGTACCACCGTTGGCAAAAGGTCCCATTTCAGGTCTTGCAAGATCCACCACGTAGACGTGCCAGCAGGGGTATGACGCCTTAGGGTTGCTCCCTCCCGGACCTCACCCATTTCGGCGATTTGCGGTCGAGACTCCGCCTTCGCGTAGATCGCCGCTCATAACCATCCAGCACGGCATGATTTCATTTCAGCAAGGCAAGCGGGTACCTCCTGCCAGCGGATTTACCCGGCAGTTACTGATCCTGGCATAAAGCCGATTTCCAGTATGGGGCACGGCTGGCACCCCGATCCTCCCTGCCTCTTCATACCATTAGTAAAATGACTATATTTGCTTGTTGGATGTCATGTTAACACGCTTAAGGTCTTGCACACTGAGCAGACGTCGCCTGTTGAAACATGTCCGCATCTTGAACACTTCTTGATTTCAGAAGATTGCATGCTACTTCGGAGAATCTTTGAAATTTTCATCATCGACTTATAGGCATTGTATTTGATGCCTGGATGATCCCTCTCAAGTGTGTTGAAAAATTCCCGTAAATCTGTGCGTATGCTTTCATTCATGTATGGACACTCTTCCGACTGAAATGGGATCTCCCGCTGTAGTGCGTAAAAAACGATCTCGTATTCATAAATTTCGACAAATGGCTTTACCTTTTTCAGGCCGTTTTGTGTGTATTGCACGGGCTCCGGATAAATCCATCCTAAGCGCTCCACGTCGCCGGCCAGCAAGTTGATCATAAAGGTCTGTAATTGATCATCCATGTTATGAGCAGTGGCAACTATGTCTGCTCCTATTTTTTCTGCAGCAATATCTATTGCCCGCCGGCGAAATGTGCCACATATAGAACAAGAAGTTATTTTTTGTGATGATCGCCGGACCATCGCCTCATCCATGTCTGTTCCAAAGAGTGACTTGTAGCTGAGGACCTTGCTTTCAATATGAAGTCGTGCACAAAAATCCTTAACTATCTGAAGCGATTCGTCACGATACCCTTTGATGCCCTCGTCTATCGTAACTGCAACTAATTCATTGGCATTGTTTGGGTGCTGGTCAAAATGCATCTTCAAGATGTACAATAACGACAAACTATCTTTGCCACCAGAAACTCCTACAGCGACCTTGTCGCCATATTCTATCATAGAATACTTCGAAATAGTCTTCGCAGTTTTACTTTCAATTGAGTGCAAGAAGCACTTCTTGCACAGGTATTCGCCAGAATGTGCTCTGTAGTAGATGCTCTCTGCTTTCTGACACTTGGTACAACAAGG
>JBJMEE010000086.1:0-7376 GCA_045809585.1 Nitrososphaera sp.
GGTGCATGGCTTGCGTATCAGTATGTCCGCCACAGGCGATAAAAGTCGACCAGTCAAACCTGGAATTTCATGAGAAGTCCGCTGGCACATTCAATGAAACCTTGTCTAAAGGTAGTGCACCTCCGCCACATGCGCACTAGGCGCGCTTCTTTTCTTCCTTTCTTCTTCTTTTATCTTTGAACTCCTTGGTAATTACTAGAAAGTAAAGTTGCCTGTCATTGCCGATTCCTATATGGGTATGTTCCTGCCGCCTGACATTTCAGTCAGGATAAAGCAGTTTATGGCTGAGAACGTGAACTTTCCGTTTCTAGAAAAAGACGAGCTCTTAGCTGTATTCTACCTATTTGGCAAAGACTATAAAGTTATTGGAGAATCTGAGGTCAATGCAGCAAGAGACTTAGCAAAAAGGACTGTTGAGCAAGTAGCAAAGGATATCCGGGTCTATATCGCCATGCCCCAGAAAATGGATGCCCGATTTACGCGTGAGAATTACACAAAGAGGTCGCTTCAAATAGTTGTTGACAGCGGTGGTAGGCAGCCAGATGTAGACAGGCGAGTTACAGGAGACCCTTTAATATTATCGGACTGCTTTGCCCAGCATGTCGCATACCACCGGCAGGACTTCTTTTTTGAACTCTTCTTGCCTCTTAAAGCGGAGCAACTGCCACTCGCATTAAAAAACAAACTTGAAGGAAGGATGCTCTTGCTTGGATTTAACGTCAATAACATGCAGTCACTGCCATTTAAAAACTCGCTCCATGCCTTTTTTGAATGGATGCTAAAAGTTTGAAGAGTGATCGATTACCCGTACCATGTGCTTGACATCAAACACCATCACCTCTTTTGGTAGGTTGATCGCTAGCACACGCTCTTCCGGCGGGTTGTATCTCAACACATGGATCAGATTACCCTCTTTTCCAAACCTCTTGCCAGTCCTCCTCTCAATCACTACTTCGGGGTTAAACAATGCATCAAATGCGAAAAAGTAAGTCCCGCCCCATACATTGACCGAGTATTCTACTCTGTAGTATGGAACTGACATCCTTGGAAACAGCAGCGCGCTGGCAGACTGGAGGTTCTCTCCCTCTTCATACATTCTGTTGTGGTGGAAGTTATCAATAAACGGCACTTTGGCATAAACTGTCGAGTTGACCGATTTCCTTGTGCATATCATTTCGTATCGTTTGAACTCGTGGTCCGGCATGATGGCTGGGCCGTACTTAGCGTCATCATGCAGTATCATCTTGCGGTTTACAAGGAACCTTTCCTTTGATTCTAAAAGACGCCGGATGTTCTCCACAAACTGGTGCTCGTTACATTCGTAAAGTGGCAATTTTTATCCGCCAATGCCCTTGACTACCTTTGATATTGTCATCTTGGAGCCACAAATCGTAATTATCGGATCTTTTGGATAGGCATCTCCGATCTCTTCTGAGACGCTGATCGTCTCGTTACCTCTGACATACAGCAACTTGTTCCAGAACTTGCCGTCAGCAACAATAGTGACGGTATCGTCTAGTAAAAATCCAATTTCAGAAAGGCTAGCCTGCACCCTGTCAAATGGCACAAGTACAGAAATTGACTTCAGCTTTTGTCCGCCTTTCATTTCCTGCACAGATATTTTCTTTGTGTTTCGGGTATAAAAATTGGTCGCAAGCTGCGAAATAGATTTCTGTTGTGGATATTCATATGACATTTTTTCATCAAGAAGAAGAGCTATAGTCATCGCTGTAGTCTATCTAGGAATATCCTTTTTTAGGACATCCTCATCATGATTTGCAAAATATAGTATACTCGCAAACAAGGAGTCATCTTTTGTATCTGTAAGCTTCAGACTCATTTTCCGAGTATTCCTTCGTATATATGCAACAATCGTCCAATATGTTGGAGAATTATATGTCGTAGAAAAAAAGCGATTTTATCTTATAATTAACATATAATAGTAGGAACTTAAAAAGAAACTGGTAGCGCGGATGTGGCAGAGTGGTCTTCTTTCTAGATGAACATAATAATGCGTCGGCCTTGAGATGACAAGCGCCGGTAAGCCGATTCGCCCTCGGGCGATCAGGAGTTCGAATCTCCTCATCCGCGCCATTATGTATATAATAATTATTATTCTCCAGTTTTTCTTGGAGAATCCCTGTGCTGTCGCCCCTTTACTCTCTGGCTATGCTCAGACTTGATCCTGCGCTCAAGTCGTGTTATGATCTCCTTTGATGCACTGAGTGGGTCATATGCTACAGCCTTTGCGTCTATCACACCGTTTGACGTGATAAGCCGCGTCCTGAGCGAATACTTGCGTGTCTTGTGCTTGTCTGCATACACGACTATAGATCTCACGTCTCCAAGTTTGCCTTGAATCTTTTTCAAAAAGCGCGCAAGCTGCTCTTGAATTTCAATTCTGTCTTGTCCATCTTCAAAATGTGCCATGTGTATGATAGGCTCGCTGCTCTTTTTGGTCAAAATAAGCTCGAGCACATCCTTTGGGGTAACTATTCCCATTGGCCTTCCATCCCCAACCACGACCACCTCTTCATTCTGCCTGAGGTGGTCTGTCATGGCATTGAGCTTGGTGCCCCGCTCGACTGAAACGGCTCTTCTTGTGATATCCTTTACCTTGACATCTTTGATGCCTGCAGTTCCACCAGAGATTGCTGCAGACTTGCTCGTGCGCTCACGCGGAGTTGCAATTATCTTAGCTATGTCAAGTATACTCAGTGTCCCGTGGAGAATGCCTTTTGTATTTATCACCGGAAGTCGTGAGATGTTGTACCTCCTCATTTTAGAGACTGCATCGGCAAGCGAGGTATTTTCTTCTATCACTATCGCGCCAGACATGACCTCGTCGACAATTGCATGTCCAAAGTCTGATGTCAAGACCAAGTCAGTTTCGCTGACAATGCCTACAAGCCCTCCTTTTTCTACCACTGCCATGGCGCGGTTTCCACTTCCAATTACAAGCTGGGCAGCCTCTTCAATGTCGTGGTCTCTACTCAATGTCGACGTGCTAACGATGTAGCTTTTTAATTTTGAAGAAGGCTGCGCAGTAGAATTGATGATCTGCTTAGCAAATATCATGCCAAGGTATTTGCCGTTTTCATCTACTATGGGTATCTGGTTGATTGATCTATTCGCCATAAGGTTTAATGCTTTTGCAACTGAGTCTTCTGGGCTCAGAGTAACGATGTCTGACACCATTATTTCTGATACTTTCATTCAATAGAGCATCTCGTGCTTGTTATTTTAAACCTTACACATTTTGCTCGCAGTATAGGTTATAATGCTTCTACGCTTTTAACTAGGACAATGGATAAAGAGCGGCGGCTGGTAATAACAGCAATAGCCGCTGTAACAGTGGCTGCAGTAGCGACCACCTTTTTCACTCCTTCTCAGACCACGCTTCCTATACCGGAGCCGGTACAGCGCGAAGGCAACAATACCCGCTCTGGCGTTCAGGTGCTTGCTGAGAACCTTGACGTCCCTTGGGCCGTCGACATTGCCGAGGATGGCAGGCTCTTTTTCACAGAACGGACCGGCAGGATAATGGCTATAGATAAGAATGGCAGTCTTCTTTCAGACCCTGTAGCCTATATCAATGTCATGCAGAACGGCGAATCAGGGCTATTAGGATTGGCGCTTCATCCCAACTTTACTGAGAACCATCTACTTTATGTCTATCATACTTACTCCAACGATTCGGCTGTTTTAAATCAAGTCCTAATGCTTACAGAAAATAACAACAAGATAGTCGAATCAAAAGTCATAATTGGCAACATCCCTGCTGCTGACAGAAATGACGGCGGCAGAATCAAGTTTGGACCTGACGGCAAGTTGTATATTGCCACAGGCGACGCACGGCAGCCCGAGCTTGCCCAAGATGCCGGATCCCTTGCAGGCAAGATCCTGCGACTCAACTCTGACGGCAGCATCCCCGAAGACAATCCTTTTGAAGGCTCGCCTGTGTATTCTTACGGACACCGTAACATTCAGGGCTTGGCATGGCACCCCGTGACAGGCGAGCTTTACGCAAGCGAGCACGGGCTTGAGGGCAATGATGAGATCAATCTCATCAAACCGGGCAGCAACTATGGATGGCCCATTGAGGATTGCAATGCCGAGAAATTTGAAAAGCCGATTGTATGCTTCAACCCCGCAATAGCTCCTGCAGGAATGACCTTTGCTGCTTCAGATAGCTTGGGCTACCGAAATGACATATTGCTTGCCACCCTAAAGGCCCAACATATTCGTCTGATCGACTTGGAATCTGATATTCAAAGCAATATCCTGACCGGATTTGGAAGAATACGCGATGTAGTTGAAGCTCCTGATGGGTCGCTTTACTTCACTACAAGTAATAAAGATGGAAGAGCCATACCTGAGCAAAATGATGACAAGATTTTAAGGATCATCAGCCCGCAGTAGCATGACAATAATGGCGGAGAAAAAACTCTATGAAATGAGCAGAGAAGAGCGCCTAGACTACATAAGAAAGACTACTCGAATATCTGATGACATTGAAGCAATGCTCAGACCACTTTCATTTGAAGACGCAAACAGGATGGTAGAGAATGCTATTGGCATAATGTCTATTCCAATGGGTATCGCCACCAATTTTGTCATAAACGGCAGAGAATGTGTGATCCCAATGGCCATAGAAGAGCCATCCGTTATTGCTGCAGTTAGCAAGGCTGCAAAAATAGCAAAGGTCAAGGGCGGATTTATCGCTGAGGCTGATGATTCTCTTATGATGGGTCAAGTGCAAATTGTAGGGCTTGACAACGTCAAGCATGCCAAGACGAAGATATTAAGAAACAAAAAACAGCTACTTGTCACTGCTAATTCAAATAGCAGGTCTGTGATTGCAGTGGACTTGCAGGTGCGACAGCTGCGCGACAAAAGCCCAAACAATATGGGCAATATGCTGATAGTAGAGCTCGTAATTGACACCAAGGATGCCATGGGTGCAAATGCGATAAATACGATGTGCGAAGCAATAGCGCCACACATAGCCGAAATTACTGGTGGCGAAGTTGTGCTAAAGATACTATCCAATTATGCTACCAGAAGGATGGTCAGATGCAGAGCTATCTTTGACAAGGAACATCTTGGCGGCAGCCAAATTGTCAAGCGGATACTATATGCTTATGCACTTGCATATTCTGACGCTTACCGTGCAGTTACTCACAACAAAGGCATCATGAATGGTATTGATGCAGTTGCACTTGCCACCGGCCAGGACTTTCGGGCGATTGAAGCTGGCGCGCATGCCTATGCTGCAAGGGACGGGACGTATCGGTCGCTGACTAGCTGGCGAAGGACGAAGGAAGGCGACTTGGCTGGTGGAATTGAATTACCCTTGGCAGTAGGCGTGGTTGGAGGGATAGTCAATACCCATCCTACTGCCAAGTTTGCACTTCAAATTTTGGGAGTCAAAAGCGCAAAGGATCTAGCAATGATGATAGCCGCTACAGGTCTTGCGCAGAATCTGGCTGCAATAAGGGCGCTATCCTCAGAGGGCATTCAAACTGGTCACATGAGGCTGCATGCACGGAAATTCAGTAAGTAGATATATATCCAGTAAAAGCACCTTTCTGAAACTGTCATATCATATAATGCCTACTGTAAAATTTGCGATCCCAAAAGGGAGCATCGAGGAGGTCACTTTCAATCTGCTAGAGCAGGCGTGGCAGCATGTGAGTGGCCGGGGACGCACTTATCGAGTTAAATTGGGTGACCCTGATATTGATGTCAAGATCCTGAGACCGCAAGAGATCCCCACATATGTTCAGGAAGGCTTCTATGATGTAGGTATCACCGGCAGGGACTGGATACTTGAGGCAAAGGCAGACGTTGAAGTGCTGCTAGACCTTGAGATTGGACGTGTCAAACAGGTGATCGCAGCCCCCTCCAGTTTTACATTCAATAATCTAAGTGACATGATAGGCGAGTTTGCCAAAAACAACAAGACACTGAGAATATCCTCAGAGTACCTCACCACGACTTCTGCTCATATCAAGGCAAATGCCGTGTACAAGAACTACTATGGCAACGTCGACCCCGTAATAATAACACCGTGGATGAGGATAGGCGAAAACAAAAAGGTAGAGATATTTCTCTCATTTGGCGCTACAGAGGCAAAGCCTCCGGAAGATGTAGACGCCATTTTCGATATCACTGAAACTGGCACCACACTTGCTCAGAACAAACTCAAAATAATAGATACTGTAGCCGAATCTACTGCAGTGTTGATGGCAAATAAAAAGTCTCTCAAGGATCCCGCCAAGCGCGAAAAAATAGCTGACATGATAGCGCTTCTAAGGGGTGTCGTAGAGGGGCGCAAAAAGCTCCACATATTTGTCAATGTCCGGAAGGAGAAGTTGGAAACACTGCTAAAGGAACTACCTGCTCTTAAAAGACCCACCGTCAGCCCGCTCTCTGAGGAAGGATGGTACGGAGTCAACACGGTGATCGACAAGAATGAGTTTATCATGATAGTGCCAAAGCTGAGAAAGCTGGCGCAGGGCCTAGTTGTATTAGAGCCAAGGCAAATACTGCAACTTGACGAAATAAACTTGGACGGATATTCCTGATGAAGATAATCCACGTCGCCGACCCCGCTAGTGAAGCTGCGCAGTTTCGAAAGGCAACTACAATCCAAGACTCGCTCTTGGAAGACGCAAGGGCAATAATGAGAGATGTTGCAGAGCATGGCGACCATGCAGTTCTCAACTACACATCAAAGTTTGACGGTGCAATGCTTGACTCGCTACGTATTAGCGAACAAGAGATGAAGCAAGCGTATGCACAGGTCACAAAGGATCAGATTATGGCAATCAAGCTGATGAAACAAAGGCTTGTCAAGAGCGAGCTGGTAATCATTAAGCGACTAAAAGGAATGGTTGTGTCATCTGATGGCGTTAGGATAGATCGCATGGTCAAGCCGATTGCAAGTGTTGGGTGTTATATTCCAGGAGGTAGAGCACGATATCCAAGCACAGTCGTTATGTGCGCGGTACCTGCCAAGATCGCTAGCGTGAAAAGGATTGTGGCGCTATCTCCTCCAAGAAGAGATGGCACTATTGACCCATTAACATTAGTAGCTGCAGACATTTGCAGAGTCGATGAATTCTATAAGGTAGGCGGCGCACAGGGAATAGCTGCCCTTGTGTATGGCACACAATCGATTAGGCCCGTTAGCAAGATAGTGGGTCCTGGCGGCATGTTTGTTACTGCTGCAAAGCTGGTCGCTTCCAACACAGTGTCAACAGACATGGTTGCAGGCCCGACAGAGCTGCTGATATATGCCGATGCAACTGCTGACTCGCATCTTATTGCTGTAGACTTGATCTCGCAGGCTGAGCACAGCACTGACACTG
>JBJMEE010000087.1:0-6170 GCA_045809585.1 Nitrososphaera sp.
CATCGAGTCCAAATTTTGAAGTTTTTCTACCGCGTCCCTCTGGGCCCGCCTTTTTATATCAACATAGATAATGCCTACAACTCTTGGAAATTGACGGTGACTTGATCAAAGAAATATAGCGTATACCTTAACAGGACGACAGAACGTCACACACAGAAGAGCCAGAACAAAAATAAAATGCTAACCCTCACACAACGTAGATACTCAGATAAATGATCTTTCCTCGGGTAAAAGGTTGCAAGCGTCTCAGTGAAACTCTCGTTGCAGCCAAAGCCATGGAAAGATTAGGATAAAATGGCGCAAATAATTAACTATGTTAAGCCATCGTTAATTATTCATTTAGAGATATATGTTACAGTCATGAAGAATATTGACGACCCTGTCCTCGCACTTGCCGATCCATCATGCGGATTGGACATTAGGGGCTATAAGCTTGTTCCAAATAATGCACTTTCGATTAAAATTGCTCTTTACACACCAGAAATTGTTGAGGCAATTCTTTCAGACCATTCGGAAGTAGTTGATACTTGGTTGAGCAAGCTACATGAAAAATACTTGACGTTGAAAAAATCATGCGAACTTGACAGCGATCCTGTGGCCTGCTTCAATATACCACCTCTAGAGCGGTTTGAAACACACTTTCAGCTTTGGCAAGAAGGTGGAATAATAACGATTTCAATTGAAGAAGGCAAAGTCATCAGGATAATAAACGAAAAAAGAGAAGAGAATAGAACACCCGCTGCACCATCATCATCACTCGTTACGATTGAGTCTCAGAGCAAACGCTTTACATGCAGCATGTGTACATCAACTTTTTCAGATAGTGAAGAATACTATAGACACCGCGTACGCGAGATCGAAATAGTAAAAAATAGACAGAACCAGCCTGACACAGCAGAAATGCAATTTATCAGAGAGAAAGACATTCGTCCTAATCCAATCTGGTGGCTGGAATGATAATTCCCCGAATCCCTATCAATAGTGTCCCTAACTTATAGGCATTGCATTACTAACTATATGCCACTTCTCATCTTCTGCTATTGATTTACATTGGGTCTAGTTTCTAAAGTTTTTTCTGCCAAGTCCCTCTGGGCCCGCCTAAAATAAAAAAACGTTGAAAAATGGACTCAATGCAGAACAATTCAAATGAGAAGATGGATATGTTGCTTGGAGCGAGGAAGAAGCATCTTTGCTGAGAATAATATGAACACTAAGGATCCATTTTGCCATATTTGAAATTACACTGAGATAAGTCCTCAAATAATTACAACTTAGAAGTCAAATACTACCAACCCAAGGAATCTGCAGACCTCGATGCTGCCATATCAAGTGCAGCTTCTGGTGATGCAGACCCATTGTAAACTTGCTGTATAGCTTGATGTATATGATCAGATATCTCCTGATATTCAGGTATGTTTGGCCTACTTCTACCATGTGGAATCATTGAAACCATTTCTTCAAAGTATGGGATTGATTCCCTTAGGGGTTGAGATGCTGGACCCTCACCTAATGATTTCTGTGTCGGCAAATAGCCGTGTTCTTGTAGAAATGGACCCAGTATTTCAGGCTGAGCCACTATTGTTATTAACTCCCATGCCAAGTCGCTATGCTGCGATTTACTCGGTATAGATAACTCATATCCTCCCATCATAGTTGAAGTCTGGATAGTCTGGTTAGGTACAGGAAACATAGGAATAAACCCAATTTGCTGTTCCAATGTTGGCCAAGATTCTTTTGGAAATTCTCCAGGCATCCAAGAACCTGCTAGCATTACTGAAAAATTCCTATTGATAAATGGTTTTTCTAACGGGCTGGCTTGCGGTGGAATGCCTGCATCTACCTGCTGTTTTAAGAACTCGAGCGCTTTCACTCCTTCAGAGCTATTGTATGATGGAAACCAGTAAACACCTTTTGTAGGATGACCTTGACGTAGCTCAAGTATATCTCCTCCAAGCATCCAAAGGTACGGATACCACATATCTGCATCAAATCCTGAAGCACCTGAAAGGTGCACTCCTTGAATTACTCTATCTCCAAAGTAATCTTTTAATTTTACTGCTGCGGAAATGTATCCGTCCCAAGTTTCCAATGATTCAGGATCAACTCCCGCTTCTTGCAGCATGTCTTTCCAATACCATATACCCCTAATGTCAGTCCATAGCCACAGACCATAAATGGTATTATTATAGACAGTGCCATCAAGATTTGCTTCGTACAGATCAGACAATTTACCCCACTGCTCAGCTTCCGCAGTTAGATTACTTAGTAAACCTAGCTCTGCAAATTGACCAAGCCAGAGATCACCTACAGATACAATGTCCAACGAGTCGCCACTTGATAAACTATCCAAAATTATATCTCTTGTTTCATTGTAAGGGGAGTCAGTATATTCTATCTGTATGTTCATGTCTGGATGGCGTCTATTGAGTTCATCAAGAGCAGGCTGGAGCAGTTGATTCCATCTTCCTGGATTGTCTAGGTCCGTAAAAAGCCCTCTAAGGGTAACATTAGTTTTTTCAAGCACTGATGATTGATTTGAAGGAACAAGGGTGAAAGAGTTGTATTCGCTATTATTGTCATCATAAGTTGTTGAGTTAATAGGAGGTAAATTGGTGTCGGCGGTCGCTAATGTAGGTTGTAAAAATGTAGGTGTTATGACAATTGTTATGAGAGCAATGACAACCGGAGTAACCCTATTGGGAATAAAATCCTGGTTCGTCTTATATTGTTGCCGTCTCCTACTCAATGTTATTGAGCTAACTCCTGCTCTAATCCTCTCAACTACGATAAATATGGACAATAACCTCGCATAAAAACATCTTCTTTCATTTTTCTGGATCAGCCATTCCAGGTAGCATAAAAGCACTTATACCGTACCATCCCGTTTATATTTTAACCAAGGGTTAATAGCAATAGTGACAGAAATAAGAAGAATCAGGTTAGGCATAAGGGGATTTGGCATTCTTGCTGTAATATTGATTATAATTTCATCCTATGCTTTGTTCTTTTATTTCCAGCGTGAAACCCACGAGCAGCTAAAATCACAGCTGTTTGAAGAGCAAAAGGAAAGGCAGCTAGGAGCTACCCGGCAAATTGCTGATCATATGGGCTCTGATCTCACGCTGTTCCAGTCAATTCTTGATGGCATTTCGAATTCTAAATACTTGCAAGAGGGCCAATTCTATGATCAAGAGGTTAGACAGCTTGCAACAGAAAAATATGAGCAAATGAGCGAAAGGGGGGTGGATAGCCTGTTTATTTTGAATGATGAAGACATAGTGGTCGGTGTAGTAGGCAATCTTAGCGGTGGTAGCAGCACAATAGCTCCTGTAGGAAATGATCTCTCATTCAGGCCGTGGGTCAAAGAGACACATGATACCTTCAAACCTGTTTTCTCAGAGGGATTTGAACATCTGGGAGAATACAGGGTAATCATAACTAGTCCTGTGATAGACCTAGAGAGCAAACAGTACTTGGGATTAGTGGGGCTTTCGATCCCCACAGTACATTTCTTTGAGCATTATGGAAATGTTTATGATATCAATTCACAATTTCTAGTGGCATTTGATAGTAAGGGCACAATTCTTGCACTAGGAGCTAATCCGAGCCTAGTAGGTCTTGACTATTTTGGAGAGACAGTGCAGAACTTTGCAAACTACAATCCCACACTCAATAAGCATATAGTTGAGTTATTGCAAGGCAGTACAGGTGAAATAGTATTTGACGCGGGAAGAGGAGAAAGGCTCTCAACTTCCCAACTCATAAATGTTGCAGGCAGCCCTACATACTTTCTGCAAGTAGTTACTCCAACTGAGACTATATACTCAGAGATAGATCCTATTCTTTCAAGAGAAAGCGAAAGATTTGGATTATTTTTAGCAGGTCCTACTGGGGCTAGTGCAATCTTGATAATATTTCTATTACTTTGGAACTCCAGCCTAGGAAAGGAAGTAAAGAAAAGAACTGGAGAATTACAAGAATCAAATAGGCTTCTCGGTGTTACCAATGAACAGTTAAGGGAGCGAGACCGTATGCAAAGTGAATTCATAAATATTGCTGCGCATGAAATGCGAACACCAATACAACCAATTCTTGGATTATCTGATATTATACTGCAAAGAATATTGAGCATTGCCAAACAATTGCAAAGGAGAGAGGAGGAGGTTGTTTACGAACAACTAGAGGATTCCTCAAGCGTTGCGACCCAATCTAATTCAATCATTAGGTCCTCTTTGTCACTATCAGTAGAGAAGATTATCCCAATGGTAGAGATCATAGGTAGGAATGCAAAAAGGCTCGAGAAGCTGACCAACAATTTGCTTGACGTTACACGAATGGAAAACAACAAGTCTATAGAACTAAGCAAGGAGCCATTCGCTATTGATTCAGTTATTCGAGATTGTATAATCGATGCCAGTCAGCATATTGGAAAGAAAAATCTTAAATTTTCATATGTGCCAGCAGAGGACAGCCGACGGGTGATAATCAAAGCAGATAAGGTTAGAATTGCACAGGTTTTAACGAATCTTCTGGATAACTCGATAAACTCTAGTCAAGAGGGAATTATCTCTGTGACTACAGCTATTGTCCCTGACACAAATAGTATAATTGTAAGCGTGAAAGATGATGGGTCTGGAATAAATCCCCATATCATTCCAAGATTATTTTCAAAGTTTGCAACCGCTTCGGAAAGAGGCACTGGCCTTGGATTGTACATTTCAAAGAAGATTATTGATGCTCATGACGGCAAGATATGGGCTGAGAACAATAAAGAGGGAAAAGGCGCAACATTTGGATTTACCTTACCATTGTTATGATTCACAGATCGATACTGAGTGTCGTTACCTCTAATTATATTAGAATCCTTCTACTCTATTCGAAGCTCCTGTCTATACACACAAATCTGAAGGATTAAAACCTGAAAGCCCGGGTACAATAATTATGAAATAATAATCCCTTTATAGTTAACAATAAAGGTTAAAAGCTGAAATAATGCAATATTCTCGTACCAAGAGGCATAGCTAGTTAATTATAGACTTATATGTAAAAATGACTTGAACAAAGAAGAATTGCGTGTAAAACAATTTGTAAATTGGGTTACTGATTCATCAGAAGGGCCCATTCCGTTTGTTGATGCATGTACTTTACCAATTTTGAAGTTCTCTTACATGACTTTGAGACTCCTTCTTCGAGTATTGCTAGGCCGACAGAGAAGAAATCAAATTCATTTCCTTAGGAAGTTTTGGTTAGAGAACAACAGCCCTTCATATCTGTTGATGACTCAGCTGCATCGCGTTCTTCATAGAAATAATGATGTTCATCTGCTAAAGATACATGTGCCAAAAGATCACTACCAATATTTTTGCAGAATAGGAAAGGGTGACTTTCTTCCTGGCCATGAAGGCCACATTGTGGGAAGATTTACTCCAAAAGAAGGAGACACAGTTGTTGACATTGGCGCGCACATAGGCCGCTATACAATTACAAGCTCAAGACAGGTTGGTAAGAATGGGAAAGTGGTGGCTATTGAAGCTGATCCGGAAAATTTCCAGCTCCTAACAAGAAACATTGCTCTTAACAAGCTGACTAATGTCATGCCATTAAACTACGCAGTATTTTCGGAAAGAACAAAAATCAAGTTGTATGAGCAATCGGCTTCAGCTAAATATAATAGCATAATGTTGAACCGAGCCGCAAAAACTAAGAATTATGTAGAGGTAAACGCAGACACATTGGACACTATTCTCAAGCTAAATGGAGTAAATCGAGTCGATTGGATAAAAATAGATGTAGAGGGCGCAGAGTTTGAGGTATTGAAAGGGTCAACTAAAACATTGTCTGGTGAAAATATGTCTCTTCTTATAGAAATACATAATATTGAGGATCCAAGCCATTATGATAATATTGTTAATTTTCTCAAACATGATAACTATGAAATAACATTTGAGCAGCGCTATGAAGGTAGCGGTGAAAGTCATGTAATATTTCATAAGAAAAATAAGGATAATGACAATTCAAGAAATATTTGACAATGTTTTCCATGCATGGATGCCTTTTGATTTTCAATTCTTTCTTTTTGGTACCAGTGTTAACTTGTTACGTCAAACCTTTTTTCTTTCAGTTGGTTAATGGCAAATGTCATATGTCATATCTTTTCCTCCAAAGTCCCC
>JBJMEE010000088.1:0-7085 GCA_045809585.1 Nitrososphaera sp.
ACGACCTCAGCAATGCCAGCTACTTTCTATTTGACGGTAGATACTGAAAGAAAAATCCACACTGTCCAAATCCCGCTCGGTCGACCATCTTGCTAACATTTTTTTCAAGACTTCGTTTAACGGTGCTATCTTAGACTCACACAACGGCTCCACAAAAACACAAGAAGGTTCCCTAATTTCCTGCCTTTCACGTGCCGTCTCCGCCTATTCTTTGAGATAAATTAGGATAGTATTGGCTCCTAGCCAGCTGGTTGGTTGGAAGATACGGTTAGGTTAACCGCCACCGGGGTTAATGAAAAGTCCTTGTTCTTCCATTTCCCTTATTTCTTCCATAAATTGTTGTTTTAGATTGTCTGCCAGATTTTCAAGCTCTCCACTATCATTCAGATAATCTAGATGATGGATAGAAATACCAAGAGTCTCTAGTTCTTGTAATAGCGAAGGAAGTATGCCACTTTGAATCGCAATATTGTTGGATATCATATAACATCTCCCTGTGATAACAGGCAATACCGTATCTGCGAGATAAAAGGCTTGTTAGAGAGAAACTTAAAGCAACGGATAAAATAAATTTTAGATCTCTACTTCTTCATACTTTAAGTATCTTTTTCATGGAGAGAGAAAGATACTTCATAGGAAAAACATCTATCAATCAATCAAAAGTCTCCATCTCTTCTATCATCGCTTCAAGTACATGAATTGCATCCTGTCTGGTTTTCTCATCTTTGCTTTCTAGATTTTTTTAGGAGGATAGGGTCCTATTTGCCTTTGCAAAATCATCTATAGTTCGTTATTGGCATTGCTGCTGAATTTGTTCGACAATCACCGAAAACAAGCTCAATATAATACCGTGGTTTACCAGAGTGATAAAAATGGAGCGGGTGGGAGTTGAGCTGACGACCTCAGCAGCAACTTTTTTGGCTGCTCATTAATAACTATCTAAGGAGGCAGTAGATGTAAAAGGAGAACTGTACTGTTTGAATCCAACACGCTGCACTTTTTTCTTTTTTCATTCACATATCAGATAGTTGGAATTTCTCAGTTGACGAACTTTTAGTACCCCCTACCACGTAGTCGTAACGACCATCATACAAAATGTTGTACAGAACTAGGATGCTCACATAGGCTTATTCATCATACCCTTCCAAGCGTTAATGATATGCTCGTACTGCGGCGACGCAGCGCCGATTACACCTAGCTGCATCATAAATCGTAGGTCGTCACGAATCGCTTTGTGTTCCACTATCTTGCCATCTGCAATTCTGGAAATATGCGCTGCTTGATATGAGAAGATGTTACCTTTCGGAGGAATGCCGAAGAAGTCTCCAGTGTGCTTACCTGTGACCATCATTATCGACACAACCTTGTCATTTGAAGCAATTGTTTCCTGTTCTGTATAATGCAGGTCACTAAATGCCGCTCTTAACTTCTTGACTGTATCAATAAACTCCTCCGGACCACGAAGTTTTGCTCGCTCGGGGCTAGCTTGGGACTCATGGTTAAAATAATTAGGATGTATAAATTCAGAAGCCTTGGTAATATCTCCTGTATTTAGAGCTTCTATCGAACGCTGGACAATCTTGATGTTCTTTTCTTCTTCTTCAGTCTGTTGTGGCGTTGACATGCTGAAGCATATCTATCTTAATACTAAAAAACATTTAGAAGAAATATTGATTATGACTCAACCGTTGGTAAGAGGTATCCCGCAAAGTTGAAAGATTTCAGGTCCTATCTACATTCAACTTACGCACCTCCATTACC
Organism: Nitrososphaera sp.; assembly: GCA_045809585.1. GTDB lineage: Archaea > Thermoproteota > Nitrososphaeria > Nitrososphaerales > Nitrososphaeraceae > Nitrososphaera. Next base: position 1,762 of record JBJMEE010000088.1, read on the forward strand.
CCCTTCGATAACCGCAGCGTTTTCGTAGCCTTGAAATCAATCCACAGAATGGGGGCTGTGTGACCAATGTGTATTGCAGTAGGGTTTTGTCCTACTATTGTTAAAATCATGCACAAAACAATCCCATATTCCACTAGATTGATAATAGTGGACTGGGTGGGAGTTGAAGCCACGACCTTAGCTAAGCAGAGATTCTTTGTTATGAGGAAATCTTTTCCGCTGTGAGATTCCGTATGTCCACATACTCAAATACTATGTGAGTCTAAAGAACCTACACCATAAGCCCTATTCTTCACATAGGAGATTTTCTCTCTGACTGCATTATTCACTGACTGACTTTGATTCAAGACGCAACACTACTGCGTGTGCTATTATATCTAAAAAATGTGAACATCCGTCTCATTGGTAACGGTGAGGAGTAGCAGTTGCGTGCGCGAGTTAATAATATGCTACGGCATACTCAACCTAGCTTATTAACGACCCTTGCAATCTCTTCTTCGGTAAATGCTCTTAATGTTGTGGTCCTAACATTGCCAAGCCTACCAACCTTTAGTCCAAATTCCATTGCTGCCTCGTCGTTAGGGGCCTCCAAGATACATACTAAATCATATTCGCCAAATGTCCAATATAGCGTAAGTTTGCCACCAATCCTTTCTGCCTCACTTTTCGCTGCGTCTGCACGTCTTGTAGTATCCTTGAAGTTTCTTATTCCTTGATCTGTCCACCGAAGTAATAGGATATACTGCTGTACCATCTACTGAATAAAGAACCCGATGCTGAACTTTAGTTTTTTGGTAGGATCTTCAGTTGTAATTATCATATGAGAATTATTGAAGAACCATTACCCTGCTGAATTTTGGTCTTGATGGTTTGGCTGAGGGAAAAGTAAAAAGATGGACGTTAGCTCATGCTAGCCCTTGATAGTGCCAAATGCTAATCAATTTGTCTATTCAATCCTATCAAGGTCTACTCAAGGATAAAGAATCAGATTGTAAACTGAGATATAAATTGAAAATAATGTCACCCAAGTCTTAAAAAGGAATTTTACGAGATAAGCAAGAGGAATAAGAAACTATGGATGAAATCGTAGATAAATGCCGTACGTCCTCAACTATGGATAGTAAGCAAGCCATCCCTCAGACTACGTTTGGATTGGTCACCTTAAACCACTTTGGCATCTCGGTTCGGGACCTGGATCGCTCCATTGCATTCTATCGGGCTCTTACGGGTCAAGAACCTGAGTCGACTGGAAATTGGTCTAGCACAGGTCTGGGCAGTGCCGCAGGAATAGGTGATAGCAGTAGCAGGACGGCAGCAGCAGCAGCTGCGATTCATTGGGCTACATTCCGTATCAATAACGTCAACATTGATCTTGTTCAGATAAAGAAGGAGAGCGGGGAGGAGGAGGAGGAGCAGCCTGACCTTTCTCTGGCAAAAAAACACTCCCTTGGCGAACTGGGCGCAATGCATGCCTGTTTCGAAGTCGAAGATTTGGAACCTGTGTTTAAACGGATGCAAGGTGCGGGCATCAAGTTCCACGGACCATTTCACAGGATTTCTCGCGAAGAAGACGGTGCAGAAAAGGGAATCGGTACGGCCGTTGCGTCTTTTGATGGTCCCGATGGCGAAAGGCTGGAGTTGATTGCGCCGCAGGGTCCATTTGTCCGAAAGGAACGGATGGCGAAATAATATAAAAATTGTTCATGAAGACCAGGTCTCAATCACTGAAGGTTTTGTCCTACAATCACTCAAAAACGAGCATGATCTAATACCGTAGTTCCCTCATAGGAAGAAATGGACTTTGTGGGAGTTGAACCCACCACCTGAGCCTTCTTCTTAAACCACGTCCCAGTTATATTTATCTAAAAACAGTAGCTATGGAAGAAGAATTACTGTTCAAATCCCACCCAGTTCATTCTTTTGCATACTTCGCAGCCCATTACCTTCAAGCAAGGTTTTGAGAGAGCTAGTCGATGAATAGATAATACAGTCAAAGTATGATTTTATTTGCTAACTTCTTCTTTGTTGTCCTCGCCTTGATTACTATATGCCGTTTTGTAATCTTGGTAATAGACTTCTTTGATGATTTCTGCCAATGCCTCAAGCTCCTCTTTGTCATTGAGCTCGTTTTGTCGCCTAGGGTCTATGCCCAATGACTTCAGTTCATTTTGCCAATAATCTTTCTTGTCTGGATATTCTTTTTTAGCGCTTCAGCTATAGGTGTCATAAAGGCTAACAATGTGCTATGCAGTAGGGAAATTTAAGAAAATTAGAAGATATAGCTGAGTATAAAATTCATATGAGAATAAATTAGTCCTCTATTCAGAGTTATCACACGAAGGCAGCAATACGATACTTAAATTCGAAATGACTCGTTTGAACAAGATTTGTGAAGATGATTAATCACTTTATAAACATAATAGATTAACTATACATCTCTGATCCGTCTACAAAATGCACCCAGATGACCTAAAAGCAATATGGATTTGTCATGAATGCAGAAGAGTATTTATTTTTCACAGTGATGTTGACGATCATGAGGATTTAACAGGACACAAGATGGTTGAAAAGGTGATGATGATTTCACCAACAGAGACCTTGGCATAATAATAATTGTCAAATAGTCATAATAGAGGCTGCAGCTCCAGCAGCAATTTTTATGCTTCAGCGCTTGGGATGACACATCATTTGCCGCTTACTTACCATCGATATTGAACTTTACGCCATAAGTTCATCTGCACACACTAGTAGTATTGATCAGCATCCTTTTCGCAGTTAACGGGCAGTAGAGGGATAAATAAATAGGTCGACAAGTTCTGATCTTAGCCAATCAATAAGTCATATAGTAATATTATGACATCGGATATGAAATGAAGTGTTTTAATTGCTATTCCGAATTCCATCCAACGCTTTCCAAACCGATATGCCCGAACTGTGGATTTTGTTATTATTGCAGAGATTTCACGTGTTTACATCATGATTAGTACTGAATGACACTCTTTATTCTAGTATCAGGGATAGAGTAATTCATTACGGTCTGCTATGGTTGTTGCTTTCCATTTTCAAATTAACGTATCCAACTCCTACTACTGATGTAAGGTGAACTTAACTCAACTTCAGGCTCTTGTTTCTTTCCTTCTTCAAGAAATTCCACCAAGCGTGTATAGTGTAGCAGAAATTCCCTACCCTTTTCTGTTGTGCGATATACTACTCCTTCAGGGGATACATCCTGTGTGATCAGCCTCTTTTCGATCAGCTCTCCGAGGTAGAGGTGTACCTGCTCGTAGCTCAGGTTTGCTCTGTACATTATGTGGGTCTTTTTTATTCCAGAGGTACCAAGCGCCAGCACGTCGCCCATTATCTGGATTTTTCCTCTGTTGTTTTTACGTTGTTCAGACGTCGTGGTCATCATTTCTATGCACTCCATATACAATGTAGGATAGATTAGGAGAATGGTGAAACAGATGTTTCAGGCTTCCGTTCCACCATTTTTATCTTGAATTTGCAACACAAACCTTAAGTGGTAAAAGAGTAATAATAAAATGCTTGGCTATTCTATAGTAACTTTAGTTAGTAACTTGGATATTGAATATCATCGAAAACTTAGGGATCACAGCTTTATCAAGGCATTGCTGTTGAATTTGTCCTCCAACTAATCAAGATGAGCTCAAATCAATACCGTAGTTGTACAACAGAAAGAAGTGGACCGGGTGGGATTATTTGAACCCACGACCTCAGCCAACTTCTCAAGGTCGCATGCCATATCCAAATCTATATGATAGAGCTGCTGAAAGGAAACTGTTCAAATCCAACCAGCTCCATGCTTTTTCTCTGCATTCTCATAGCCCTCTCTATAGTGTCCAGGGAATTGAAGAATACTGAAGTGGTTTTTTAATTTCTTCCTACTATACAGATTGCTTCGTTGTCTAGATTGACTCTGCCATGCGAATCAGCATATTGCCATGCTGCCTCGGTAATTGAGTTCCATGCCTGCTTCTTCACTTCCTCAGTCTGGTTCGCCATCATCTCGTGTGCACGAGTTGCAGTCTGCTGAATGTGCTTTGTATAACTTTCAGGTGAGTCAAATGCAAATGTTATTTGAACGGTTTCAACTTTAATATCTTTGAATCCTGCTTGGATAAACAACTGCTTCAGAGTCTCTGTATTTGCTAAGGCGAAAGGACCTGGTGTTCCAGGCGGAGGAGCAGGAGCATTTACCTGCTTTCGTACTGAGGCAAAAGCTAAATCAATCAATGGGACCTTTGATGGAGTAGACCATACAGCTGCAGAAAGCCTGCCATTTGTAATCAGCAGATGTCTAATCTTTACTAAGGCAGAGGAAAGGTTTGGAAAGAACATCAGACCAAATCTTGAAAGAATAGCATCAAATTTTGTTGTTGAATCTGGCAAATCTATTTTCTCCCCATCACTTTCTCTAAACTCCATTATGCCATCCAAACCAAGGGACTTGGCTCTTGTCCTTGCAATCGCCAGCATTTGAGGCGAAATATCTATAGCCACAACTTTGCCATTTGGCAAGACTTTCTTCGCTGCAGTAACTGCTGGCTCTCCTATCCCAGTAGCAATATCCAAAACCTTATCACCAGGCTTGATTTCAGCTAGTTCTACAATCCTATCGCTAACTTTTTGCGCTCCACGTTCGATTGTCTCCCACCAAGTCTGCCAGCCTGCAGCAGCGTCATCCCACATTTGGCGTTGTTGAGCCTTGAAATCATCAGAGGATTGTCCAATATTGCTCATGCCACAGATATCTCGCATTGTAGCTGCGTCTATTTCTTTAACTTTTCCAAAGTATCAAGACCATCTCAAAAAAATATCTTCTTCAGTTCAAAAAGGGTATTCCTGACTCCGCTTTGGATTAGGAGCAGGTTTTGCCCGACAATTATCTAAAACAAGCTCAAAACAATACCGTAGTTCTAACTCAGGAAGAAATGGACTGGGTGGGAGTTGAACCCACGACCTAAGCAAGTTAGCAAGCACTTTCTTAGGTTGATGTCATTACTATCTTGACAGCGGAGCTATAGGAGGGACTACTGCTCAAATCCCACCCGCTCCCTTCTAGTTCTTCTTGCACGTCGGGTATCAGTTAATGACACTGTCAAGCGAACCTTCAAGAAATAGTGAAAAGAGGAAACTTAGATCTCCTTTTGAGGCTATTGCAGATTAGTTGGTGTTGACGTAAGCTAAGAAGATATTTCCATCATATCATTGGAGAATTGCATCATAGGTTGCTGTTTCATATTCCCGTACGGTATCCCACTGTGCCACTTCCAATGCATGAGCAGGGCTCTTCTCTCTGGCTG
>JBJMEE010000089.1:0-17136 GCA_045809585.1 Nitrososphaera sp.
ATAACCTGCAATGCCGACACCTCTCTTGGGGTCGAATTGATAACCATCTCCTACAAATTTGAGTTTTTGTTCAGGATAGCGCAGCGTAAAGCGCTTGATAACAAGGTGCTTTGAGCCAGATTCGATTGATTTGATGAAACCGCCGGCCGATGTCATCTAACTAGCAGACCACCAGGACCAAGAACGCCCCCATATATTAGTGCAAGGGCTATGAACATGTTAATAAAAGCAAGAACAATTAGTTTGTACCAGCCGGTATGAAGGAGGATGTCTATCCTGATTCTGGGACTAATGCCTCTGGGCAGGAGCATCAGCATTATAACGCCAAACGTCTTGAGCGTGAACCAAAAGACGGCGTTAACAGCATTTGCACTATAGATCATACCTATTGGGATTATTGCATCAGCACCGCCTGGCATAATTTCTGTAGGGAAGATCTGGGGTCCGGCCCATCCCCCTAAGAATAGAATTACAAACAACGCAGCCAGCGCATATGTCTTGATGTATGATCCTAGCTGTAAAAGGCCGTATATCATGCCGGATGTCTCAGTCAGCCAGCCAGCCACGATCTCGGACTCGGCTTCTGGTAAATCAAAGGGTATCCTCTCAAGCTCGGCAAGTGACGAAATGTAAAATACAAAGGCGCTAATCGGCAGGAAAAAGATGAACCAGTATGATTGGATCTGTGACTCGACAACTCCTGTGAGGTTAAGGGTGCCAGACAGTAGGACTACTGAAAGCGCTGAGAGTAGGAACGGGATTTCAAATGCTATCATCTGGTGCAATGCTCTAAGTCCGCCGATGAAAGGGTACTTGCTGTTGCTTGCCCATGAGAAGAGCAGGGCAATAAGTGGAAAGAATCCAAGGATGGCAAAGGCCGCGAGAAGACCTACATCAATGTCTGCCACGACCCACCCAGGGGCGGCTGGTATAAGAGCGATGACTGCAGCAGCTGTTGCAACGTACGCTATAGGTGCCCCCCAAAAGATCAACTTGTCGGCCCCTGAAGGAATGATTATTTCTTTGGATATCAGCTTGAGGCCATCTGCTGCTAGCTGCAGTATCCCCTCGATCTTGCCTGCATAAAGTGGGCCCACCCTGAGTTGCATCTTGGCAAGAAATTTGCGCTCTATGAATATTGTTGCCGCAGCAATAAGCGCGCCGTAGGTAAACCCTGGAAACACAGCGACCTTAAAGAGCGTACCATGAATCAGCGTCCCAATGAGTGGGACAGCGCTCTGCGGATACAATATAGACGTGAGAAATAGATATGGAGTTAAAACTTTCCCGTCGATTTCAGGTAGTGGAACATAAAAGAGGATGATAAAGATGAGTGGGAGCCCTACTAGTGCTACTATGATTAATATCCAAAATATGAGTCGAATAAGGCTGACTGTAAATCCTCCAAAGCGGAAGTCTTGAGGATGTGAAGCCATCTAATTATCTGTCAGCCTCCACCGGCCAGTAGTTTAGCGACCAATAAACGGCCGGCATATCCGCAAGCCTCTGTCCAACGAGCAAATGTGGTAAGGCAAGCATGTTTCGGAACGAGCCCACTGATATCTTGACTCTGTAAGGTTTGGGCGTACCGTCGCTTACAATATGATATCCAAGAGCTCCTCTCCCCGATTCTACGCGCCGGTATGATTCCCCAGGCGGCCCTTTTGGATTTGGTTGGAGCTTGGCCCGCACTTCGCCTGAAGCGGGCATTTTGTCCAGCAATTGCTCGATGATATGGCATGATTCTTGCATATCAAGCAACGGGACATACGACCGTGCAAAGCAGTCGCCTGTCTTCATGTACTGTACCTTGAAATCAATCTCATTATAGATGTCGTACGGCTCAGCCTTGCGCACATCAAATGGAACACTAGATGCGCGTAGAACAGAGCCCGTTACCCCAAGCTTGATGGCATCTTCCTTTGATAGCACCGCCACCCCTTCAGTCCTCTGCCTGAAAAGCGGGTTGTTATAGAAAATGTCCTCGTATTCCTTGAAGCGCTTCTGTAAGTATCTTATCTGACTCAGGCACCTATCCTTGAAACCCTCTGGCACGTCGTTTCTGACGCCACCGGGAATGTTAAAGGCGTGTGTCACCCTTGCGCCGGTGAGCGCCTCAAGGAGGTCGATCATAACCTCCCTGTCGCCAGTGGGCCACATGAACATAGTAGAATGGCCAAGGAATATGCCATAGATTGCAAGCCAGTATAGTGTGTAGACTTGGCGGTTAATCTCTGAGGCTATTGCTCTAATGAACTGACCACGTCGGGGTACTTCGATCCCGACAAGCTCTTCAACTGCAAGACTGTAGGAATAAGTGATGTTTGCAGAATCATGGATTACTGGCCTCTCAAGATGGGGTATGTTCTGAATGACGTTTCTATATTCACACATCTTTTCCTCCCCACGGTGGACGTAGCCGGGGTCTGGATCACAAAACACGATATAGTCACCATCAACTTTGATAACAAACCGGAAGTGACCTGAGCCCGGGTGTTGTGGGCCAACGCTTAGGGTCATCAGCCTGTCGTCTTCAGACTCTTCAACTATCTGGAGTCCGAGCCTCTTAGATTCCTCAAACTTCTCTTGAATACTTGTCATGCTGCTATATTTGCTACCTCCCCTTTATCCTGAAATCTTTTCTTAATGGTGGGATATCCGCCCAGTCCTCCGGCAGTAAGAACCGCTCGTTCCTTGGGTGTCCCTCAAAGTATACGCCCAGCATTTCATAGCACTCCCTTTCGTGATATTCCACACTCTTGTAGACGTTAATTAATGTTGGGAGCCGCGCATCGTCTCTGTCAGTTCTGGTTGTAAGCCAAAGAATATGTGCAGCGAGCTCTTCCCGGGTATAAGAGCCTAAATGGTAAATTACTTCGATCTGATTGTCCTTTGGATAGTCTGTGCCCCCGACAGACTCTGCGTGGTCAAATCCCATACTATCACGCAGGAAGCTTGCCACTCTGACGATATCTTGGGGCTCGACCAGTAATTTTATTCGAAGTGGCCTGATAAAAACTACTTTGACTAAGTCACCAAAGTTACCTCTTATCTGTTCCACAAGCCCTTTCTCAAAAGGTGGTGGCTCAGGCTGTGTTTTTGCAGGCGGAGCTGCGGCGCTTGGCTTGGCGGCAGCAGCAGTAGATGCTGTGGATGCAGCTGAAGTCGGTGAAGGCTTGGCCGCCTCCATCTTTGGCTGAGTGGATGATTGTGGTGATGGTTTAGTAGTATCATCAGTAGTAGATGTAGACCGCTTTGATTGGCTGCTCGCTGCCGGCTTGTTTAGCTCTTCATTGTTGTTACTGCTCATGCTGCTATCTTATTTTGGATCTTTTGATCTTTTCTTGCAGTAGCATGGTGCCTTGAATAAGAGTTTCAGGCCTTGGAGGACAGCCAGGTACATACACATCTACTGGAACTATGCCATCCACACCCGGCAGCACATTATACGAGTCAATGTAAAGTCCACCTGTAATTGCGCAAGCACCCATTGCGATCACGTACTTTGGCTCAGGCATCTGATCATAGACCATTCTCAAGCGGGGGGCCATCTTCCTTGTAACTGTCCCCTGCACTACGATAAGATCGCACTGGCGCAGAGAGCCAAAAGCTTCGATAATGCCAAACCTTTCGACATCGTATCTTGGACCTGAAGCCGCTCCAAATTCTACACTACAGCAGGCAGTTTCAAGGTGAACTGGCCATAGCGACCAGATTCTACCCCAATTTATGGCGTAACCTAGTGGCGCGTCAAGAGCTTTCACCAAGACATCGCTGAGCTTGCTTACTAGTACGTTAAAGTTTGTGGGGCTTACAAGTTCTTTTATCATTAATTATGCCAGTCCTCCTCGTTATTTTTTCCACAACATAGATATTTAATGCTTGCCAGCGGTATCACCAAATTCCTTTTCTCCCTGCAAGGTACAGCGCATATCCCATGGCGGCAAACATTATTGCCAGAAACCCGATGATTGGAAGCGTAGCGGCACGAGGGATATTGAAGAGTGCCGTTCCCCAAGCATACAGGAATATAGTCATCACGTCAAATACAACAAACATCAATATGTAAGCGTAATATTGCATCATAAAATGAGACCTGCCCTCTCCTGTGGGCATCTGACCACACTCCATGGGTAGGAACTTCACTGGGTTGTACCGACGTCTTGGTGACAGAAGACGAGATAATATCAAGGCAGGGACAGAAGCTAATAGGCCGAAACCGAGCATGTAAAAGATTGGAGTAAAGTCTGCGGCGGTTTCTCCAGCCAAGACATGACATGCTTTTTTTGTAAGGTATAAAAACCTTGCATTTGGGTCGGTTGAAAACTATTATCGTAGGATGAAAAGTGCATTTTGATTCTAATCGATATTGTGAATTGCATTATGCAGGTATTAAAAAAGAGTGCTGGAGAGGGCATGCAGCGTACGGTAGATCCTGCTATCTCTAACCCAAAAAATTTTAGTTCGACATGGTCTGCCTTAAACCCCTCTCCTAGGATCATAATTTGAAAAGTTATTGGAGGAAGGTAGTTGCGAAGATCGGGAAGATGGCAGGTCTTTTGCAGTATTAATTTCTTAATGTTATCCTACTGCCATGAATTTTTTGAAGTATGATCTCAGACAGTATATACTGTCTAGCTTTGCATTATTCACTTTTATGGAATCTCTTCCTCATTCTAATCGCTGTATATTCCGATAACCAATAACTCCCGATTACCTTACTGCTTGTGCGAAGATTTATCCTCTCCTGGAGAGCCCGGGTATTCGTCCGAGGATACTTCAAAATCGTCGTCGTCTTCGTGAGCTGCCATAAGTCTAGAAATCTTCTTCGTTCTTGACCTGCGCCTGATTACTATTATGATAACAACAGCAGCTGCCACTACAGCACTGAATATGAACACAAGAGGAAGAACAGAAGTGGTCGTGCCGCTTTGTCCAGTAGATGAGCCAAAGTCAAGGAACCCCTGGTTGGGAGCATTCTCTTCTTGCTGTGGTGGGTTATATGAGACTGTTCTATTTAGAATTACTGCGTGGGTATTTCTCAGCTCATCGCTATAAGTAATTCTGAGTGAAAGAGGATAGTTTCCAGCCGCAAGGCTACTACTACTGCTACTACTACTGCTACTGCTGGTGCCGTTATTACCATTGATGCCAATTGCCAGAGGGATACTAAATGGCAGAGGAGAATTATCTTCAAGATCCCCTAGGTATTGGGGTGTATATGTTATCGGCACAATCCTGCTCTGATTTGCTGCTGTAGGATTATTATTGCTTTGAATCTCAATTGTGGTAAATAAAGCCTTAGTATTTCCTTGATTTAGTAGGTTTCCAGTAAGGTTCGGAACATCTCCAATATATCTGACTATGAGATCATTTATGTCTATTTTTATCTCGCCTACTACGTTTCCTCCTATAGAGAAAGAATCAGATTTTATCTGATCACCTGAGATGTATTGTACTCTGACTTCAAAGGAAACCGGGCTCCCGATAAGAGACTCGGAGGCAAAAACCCGCGTTGAGAATCGCGCCTTGTTTTGTGCACTTAGCTCCTGTAAGGTCCACCTTGAATCTCCAAGGATTTCCAGAGACTCTGATCTTGGAACAAGCGTAACAACAACATCAGTTATTGGGTTTCTATTACTGTTGGTAATATTAAAATTCAGGTCGGCAGCCCTACCTGCAATTATGGTAACTTCGGAAGAGTCATTGCTGCTTGCATTGCCAGCAGGGTTACCACTGATAGGACCCGTGACTGTAGAAGCAAGAATGATTCTTTCTTGGTCTTGTATGTGGGCAGAGGACGGAGCAACGCTCAAGCCGCCTTCTGGTGGATTTGGTAGCACTCTGGATCCAAGAGAAAGAGGTGTCGATCTTCTGTTCCCATTTGGATCGTTATACGTTATTTCAATGTCCAGGTTTTGCAAGGTCCCGCCAGCGGAGCTGGATGGATAGACTGTCGTGGTTATTTGAGCGGATCCGTTGGCCGGTATAGTTCCGATGTTGAAAGTTCTTGCACCCACACTGGCTACTGCAGCAGAAGGTTGTTGTTGTTGTTGACTTGCCTGTCCGCCGGAGACACTCTCATCGCTAGAAGCGTTGTCCCGGCTTGTGCTACCCTCATCTCCGGGATCATTAGTGATGATGCTGCCGCCTATGGCGTTGATATTGATAATAACGCTATGAGCATCAGCAGAGCCCCTGTTCCTTATCATCAATTTTACCTCATTGGGTTCGCCTGGAACAAGGTCATTTGTCTCTGACGAAGCGTCCAGTATAACTTTGCCGGGGAGTTCAAATGGCACGGTTATAGTTTGTACCCTATATGTCCCAGGCTCCGGCTCTGGGACCTTGAAGTAATTGATCCTTAGCAGAGCCTCATGGAAGCCTTTTTGTGCTGTTTCTAGCACGTTCACCTTGAAATACAGCGTGTATGTCTGTCCCGCCCTGACTATGTTGCTCAAACTAGCAATTGATGTCTGACCTGAACTCGTATTAGCAGACGAATTATTAGCAGCGCTTGTTGCAGCGGGCGTCGTCGCGGCGGCAAACCCTTCAGGGAGCTGAAGGTAACCGATTATCCCTGTGATGTCTGAAAAGGCTGTATTGCTTAGGACCACGGCAAGAAAAGACGGTCCTTCACCCGGGCCTACCTCTCTTTCAGCTGGTAAAGTTGAAGCTATCGAGCCTGCGGCATTTGACAAGTTACTACTAGTGGTTGAGGGAGATGCCGCCACGCTGTCTGCCCAGTAAGCATCCACGAATCCATTGTTGACCGAGGCATTTCCCTGTGAGGGTGAGCCTGTCTGCTGACTTACCCTTGGTTGTATGGGTTCAAGGCTAATTGTTTCATCTACCACCAATTCATGGGTGTTTCTCAGCTCATCACTATAGGTAATTCTGAGTGAAATTGGGTAACCATCGACTGTCACTTCTTGCGCTGTGTTCTGCTGCGCGATCTGCAGGGGAATGTTGAAAGCAAGCGGGGAATTTACAGCCAAGTCTCCAAGAAATTCCGAAGAGACAGTTGGACGCAATAATTGTTGTTTCCCTTGTGTAGCCGGTTGAAGCAGCTCTATCTTTGTAAACAGGGCTGGGGTGTTTCCTTCATTTAGGAGGTTACCTACAAGGGTCGGAGTATCTCCTATGTAACTAATTGTAACATCGTTTACGCTTATCCTAATGTTTCCCACAACTATCGCCCCAAGTTGGAAGGATTCTGTCCTCAACTCGTTGCCGTTTCGTATGTATTGCATGGTTACTGTAAAAAACACCGGACTTCCGATCTGAGATGTCGATGCATACACCCGAGTAGATAGCTCCTGCTGCGAGCCAGCAGCTATGCTGTGCAAGTTCCAGCGAGAGTCGCCTAAGATTCTGACTGCACTTGATTCACTGGTAAGAGATACGACTGCATCTGCAATCGATACCCCTGCATTATTATTGTTTGAGATGGCAAATGATAGATCCTGAACGCTGCCGGCAGCGATTTGTATAGATTGGGGTTGAGTTGATGACGAATTTGTACTACTACTACTACTGTCACTTCCACTCATCGTGTTATTGCTGGAAGATGTGCCAAAACTAGTCTGTGTGAATGGAGGCAGTAAAGACTCTGGCAGTCTATATAATGATGCCAAACTAGTAGGTAAAACGTTCAAACCCGATTGGGGTGATTCAGGGGATATTTGGACACCGAGAACTTGGTTTTGAGTCCTCTTATTTCCGTACGCATCGTTATATGAGATTTGGATATTCAAGGTTGTAAGTGTGCCGGCTGCTGTATCTGCAGGGAAGATTGTGGACACTATTTCCTTCATTTCATTTGCACCTATGAGACCAATGTTAAATGTAGGCGAGCCGACAATCACCATTGTTGCTGGAGTAGATGATGACGACAGAGGTTGCTGTACAGGTGCAGAGGTTGTACTCTCCGCGCTGTTGTTATTATTAGCATTGCTGCTGCCATCTCCTCCGCTTTGAACATTAGAAGAGGATATTGCGCTGGATGGCAGCACATTTACTATTACTCCTGTAGCAATAGCTGATCCGTTATTGGTGATTTCTATTTTCAATGGATTAACAATGCCAGGGTTCACACTTACCATCTGGGATAAGCTGGACCCTGTTCCTAGCGTGCTGTTATTGGAGGAGGTCCTAACAGCAGTAGTACTCAAAACCACTTTGCCGCTTAGCCGGAATGGAATATCTAGTGTTGTTGATCTCGTGTCCTCGTCTTCCTGCTCGTCCACCTTAAAGTACCGAATTTTTAGTTCGCCTGTATATTCTCTGCCTACTTGAGGGTCTGCTGTTATTTCCACGCGAAAGTAAAGAGTAAAGGTCTGACCTGCCTTCACTATTCCATTATAGCTTGCTAAAGCGGTATCAGAATCTACATCTTCTGGAGTAACAAGGGCTCTGAAGCCAGACGGTAAATCAAGCGAACCGCTTATGCTCGTGGCGTCTGCAAAGCCTCGGTTTCTCAAGACGACTGCGAGGATGGCTTCTCCTTCTCCCGGCGCTACTTCCTGCTTTATTGCTGGTGGTAGTGGCTGCGCCGTGGTAGTTTCAGAGGATGTACTTGCAATGACTCCCCCAAGTGAAGTATAGTCTGTCCAAAATGAGTCGACAAATGTGAATCTTACAGGGCCAGTCGACTGGGCAGAAGTATTGTCCTCGCCTTTGGCATTTTCTGTTGGTATGGTAGTAGGAGCTGTGGTAGTAGGAGCTGTGGTAGTAGGAGCTGTGGTAGTAGGAGCTGTGGTAGTAGGAGCTGTGGTAGGCTGTGCTTGCTGAGCAGGCAGACTGTCCTCGCTTTTGGTGTCTTGTGTTGATTTGGGTGGAGTACGAGCCTCATCAGCATTGCTGCTGCTACCACTGCCACCGCTGCTGCCTTCCAAGCGTTCATCATCAACATTTCCTACTTGACCGTGTCCTATCTTAACTCGACCATCCTCAACTTCAACATTTCCTACTTGACCGTATGCCCTGTTAGCAAATGACAAATTAGTCGTATAGAAATAATACAGGATGGGTCCAGAAAGCAAAAGGATAATACAAGCCAAAGCCCCCCCCGCAAAATACTTATGATTATTGGGCTCTACTCTAGAAGTCATTAGGAGCTTACACTGGCAGATCTAATTTATACGGCAATAAAAGCCTATATCACGTTAAAGTGGCTGGGATTTGCACCATGTCTATATATCACTTAAAACCACATGAACATATTCTGATGACCAAGGAAGTTGATAGTAAAAGAATTCACTCTTTCTATCAGCATGAGGCCAAGAGCGATGACAATGTAGCAATGGAGGTAGAGAAACTATTCAAAGTATATGATTCTGCTGCTGGAAGGGTGGTAGCATTAAGAGACGTCAATTTCAGGGTAAAAAAAGGCGAATTTCTAGCCATCGTCGGTCCTTCTGGAAGCGGCAAGTCAACTCTTTTGAATATGATTGGCGCCTTGGATAGACCAACCTCTGGAAGAGTTTTCATTGGGGGGGTCGATATTTTCTCATTGAGCAATTCTGAAATTGCGACTATACGAAACAGAATGATTGGCTTTGTATTCCAGTCTTACAATCTAATCAACAGAACCTCCGTTCAAAGAAATGTTGAGCTACCTGGGATAATTAAAGGCATGAGTGGCAGCAATCGCGTTCGTCGTGCTAAAAAGCTTCTTGAAATGTTGGGAATAGGAGATAAAGCCAATTTCAAGCCCTCTAACTTAAGTGGAGGTCAGCAGCAGCGGGTTGCAATAGCCCGAGCATTAATGAATAACCCTACAATAATTCTTGCAGACGAGCCAACTGGCAATTTGGACACAAAGACTGGAAATGAAGTATTTAACTTTCTCCACGTTCTTTCGCAAAAGTACAAGAGAACTATTGTTATGGTAACCCATAACCCTGCACTTGCAGAGGCAGCTGACAGGGCCATCTACATTAAAGATGGAACAGTCGAAAAAGAAGTTTTCAATAAAGGATTTATCAGAGAACATCAGTGATTGGTTGAGTTGGGTTGGATTCCTTTCTATATGCAATACCGCTTGTGCAAGTAGCTGTTTTTTATGTGTCTGCGACATCTAGACCCTCAAAAGCAAAAAGAGAAAACATAAGAACCAAAGAAGGATTTATTATCTAAATGAATATCAAAGAGATCTTCTTACTCTCCTTTGATGCTTTAAAAGAAAGAAAAGTAAGATCCATCCTCACGATACTAATGGTTGTTGTAGGAAGCAGTCTAATGGTTGCTCTAAATGGGCTTGGTGCTGGGTTTGGAAAGTTTATTGATCAGTCCTTTAGTATGCTTGCTCCAAATATATTGTTCGTGTCAAGTGCTCAGCAGGATCAGGCTGCCTCTGGTCCCTTCGGGGGCGGCGGTCCACCGCCTGTTCCTAAGATTACACTAAACACTGCTGTGGAGACTCGAATACGTTCTCTTCCTTTGGTAAGCGATGTAATCTCCTCTTATCAAGGTCAAGTACAGCTAGAATCAACTGGAAAGTCACTTTCCACCTCCGTTTTTTCTATTGATCCCGCCAAGCTGTATATCATAGCCCCTACTTTAGAATTCGAAGAAGGTTCTGCAATGCGCTCAAATGATCCATCTGCCATTTACATAGCTGACCAGATAGCTTACCCTCCTGGCGAGAACGCGCCTTTTGCGATCATTGGTCAAACTATGAGAGCCACATATTCATTTGTTGACGATAATGGTGATCAACAGGAAGAATCCAGAAGCTTTGTGGTAAGAGGAATAATGAAGCCAACAGGTAATCCAACGATCGATAATGCAGTTGTATTCAATGAAGACGCGGGAAGCGCTCTGATGCATAAATCGGGCAAGTATGACGGTTTGCTGGTAGTTGCGGAATCTGGCGAATTTGTGAAAAACGTTGAAGAGGAAATAAGGAAGCTATATGGAAATGATATAGGCGTCACATCTCCAGAGGCCATACTGAAGACGATAAAGGAGCTTACAGGTGGATTCACAGTGTTCATACTGGGCATTGCCCTTGTAGCACTTCTTGTAGGAGCAGTGGGAATCATTACGACTCTCTACACATCAGTAATGGAGAGGACAAAAGAGATAGGCACAATGAAGGCCATCGGAGCGCAGAATAGTAATGTCTTGAGCCTTTTCATGGTAGAAGCCCTCATGATAGGTATTCTTGGAGCCACATCTGGGTTGCTTGCAGGTATGGCCGGTGGCTATGTGTTGATTGCAGGATTGGGGTCAGCTGGAGGACCTGAGGGTGATACAAGTAACGGAATAGGCAATATATCACCTGTCTTCCTTCCCTCAGACCTGGCAACTGTGTGGGGGATATCTGTTGGTCTCAGCCTAGTTGCGGGTATATATCCTGCATGGAAGGCGTCAAGGCTATCTCCTATTGTGGCCCTTAGAAGAGAATAATTCAAGCGTACAGACACAGAACGCCTTCGTTCTTCGAAATCTATTGCAGTAGTGTAAATTCACATAGAGAGGATATACATACATATAAACAGAAAGATCATACTTGAGCAGGCCCCAGGATGTGCAAAAAACCCAACCATAGATTATTGAAATACTTTCAGATTAGCTCTTCAGAATCATGCTGAACAATTGACGCGCTGCCATCTTGGGATGGTGTAGTGCAAGCCTCATCATGTTGGATGCACTGAAATCGCCCTTGATAAAGTCCAAAAATTCATGCACTGTCATATCACGTAGAATTTCTATCTCTTTGTCCCATTCCTCGTCAGTCAGCCCAAGCCAGCGCATCTGCACCTTAAGGGCAGATTGTATCTTCGATTCTACCATTGCCTTCCACGATCGTTCATATTCTAGCAAAGATTCTCTATCAGAGTTTTGCGAAAGCGAGTCGGCTCCAACCTTCCCAGCAAGCCTCCCAAATTCGATTGCGTAGCGTATGCCTTCCAGCACTAACGGATTTGATTGGCCAGCTGAGTCACCGACCATTATCAGTCCATCGACAGTGCTATTATGCCTTACCCCTTCGTTTGGTATAAATCCATAGTGCAGTTCTATGGGTTGTATATTACCCTCCTTGACCTCATCAAGGGGTTTGAACCTATTTTCGATTATCTTGTTCAAATTTTCGAGGGGCTCCGCCTTTGATTCCGGTCTGCCGACGCCTACTCCGATCCTCACTCTATTTGTAGAGAGAGGAAATAGCCATGCATATCCAGCCTCTGAATACTTTTGCCCTACCATGAGGAACCATGTAGTGCTGTCTATGCCCTCGCAATAGCATTCATACTCTGCGCCTACTCCGTATCGTTTCCACTGGCCGGCCACTCCGGCCTTGCGGCCAACAGACGTGCTAAAGCCACTTGCATCTATGACTAGGGCTGATCGCACAGTGAGCTTTCCCTTAGGTGTGCTTGCTTTAACGCCAGCGACCCTATAGCCGTCTTTGATAACATCTATCACTTTACTCTTTACCATGATTTGGGCTCCCTCCTTAGCTGCAAGAAAAGCAAGATGCTGGTATGTAGCCCTGATGTCAAGCACACATGATTTGGATACGTTGCCTGTGATAAGAACATCATTGGAAGGTGATATAAAGCGGTAATTCCGAATGGGGTTGTAAAATTTGCTTGGTATGCCAAGCCTCTCCATTTCAGAAATCCAACTCACCCCACTTGTCCTGATGCTGTGTGCGATGGATTCATCCTTTTCAAACAGAATTACTTTTGCTCCACCCTTAGCCGCAGAATATGCAGCTGAAAGTCCTGCAGGTCCTCCGCCAACTACTGCAATATCGTATTTTTCTTCGTTTTCTTCCATTATATTTTACTCATCCTGACGTAAACGAGATGCCATCAAACCGCATATAAGGCAGTATTGAGTCATAGATCACCTTTCGCTCTGTTGATACGCCATTTAGCCGACGCAGCGCTTCAAAGACATTTCCAGCTACCATGACTTCCTTGACCGCGTGCTGTATGGTACCGTGCATGATCAGCCTGCCACCCTTTACCACACCTGAAAAATCCCCGTTAACCGGATTTACATTCCCAGAAAATCTGCTTATTAGTATACCTTTGTCTATTTCTGAGATTAATGTATCAATGCTCGATCTCATAGGCTTTATCAGGAAATTGGTTGTAGACACCATTGGCGGCGAGCTTGTTGATCCACCTGCGTTGCCTGTGCTCCTTACACCATCCTTGCTTGCTGTATATGTATTGTAGAGAAACTTTTTGAGGATGCCCTTTTCTATTACAACGTTTCTACGATGTGTAACTCCTTCCCTATCAAAGCTTGATGCATTAAGTCCATCGACGTTAGTCGCGTCATCTTCCACTGTTAGCAGATCAGAGGCCACCTGTTTGCCTATCTTGCCTGCAAAGTGGCTAGATTTTTTCTGCAGGGCGTCTGAATTGATGGCATACGCAATTACTTCTTCTATCATTTCATTTGCAGCCATCGGAGTCAGAAGCATTTCTCCCTTGAAGCTGTCCTCTATCTTTTGTGTACCAAGCGAATTGACAACTGTCCCTGCAAACTCACTCGCAGTGCTGGACACATCAATATCTTTGACATAGTGCGAGCCGCCAACCTGGTAGTCAAAGCTTGATATCTCAGTATTTTCTATTGCCATCCCCATTATCGACCAGGAAAAGACACTAGCCCTTTCTTTTAGCTCTATGCCGTTAGAGTTTGCAAGTGCATGCGTGGCCACTTGCGCGCTAAAGTTGCCGCTGTCGACGCTTACTCTGCCGTCATACGACTTGGCAGCTTTTAGCATCTCCGCAGCGCTCCTGGCAGCGTCTGATGTCTGAAATGACTCGGAGTTTCTATCGTATATTCCGCGGAGAGACTTTGACTTTGATCGTGACCTATTTGGAAGGATATTGTGCCTATCCCTAGGGCTTGCTTGTGCAATCTTGATCGCCATGGCTGCCCCATCTCTTATTCTGTTTTTGGCGAGATCATTGATGGAGTAAAAGCCAATCGAGCCATCAACCACGACCCTAATGCCTATGGAGCTTATACTCTGCGACTTGGCTTGCTTGACGTCACTGTTCTCTATGAAGACCTCCGACTCCCTGTTGGTGGCTGCATACGCTTCTGCGTCACTTGCTCCAAAAGTCTCAGCCTGCTTTATCGCGTAGTGCAAAAGATCCAGCATTACTCTTGTACTCCACCGATGATCGCCGTGCACCTAATGTACGGTCCGCCCCCGTCAACCTTGGCCGGCTGATACTTGCCGCAGTAGCCAGTGCCGATGTCGTATTGAAACTCGTTACCTACCATGTCCACTGACTGCAGAACCTCAAATGCATTGCCTGAAATGCTTGCGCCCCTGAGCAACTCCCTTACCTCTCCGTTTTCTATCCTGTGTACCTCTTCAGCACCAAACATGAACTCGCCGTTTGCATCTGCCTGCCCATTTCTTGCACCCTTGATAATATATCCATGTTTGGTTTCCCTTATCATATCATTTAGCTTATCATCGCCGGGCTCAATGTACGTGTTCCGCATTCTTATGAGTGGCTCGTCGCTGTACTGAAAGGCCCGGGCGTTGCCAGTTGAAGCCGCGCCAAATATCATGGCTGACTCCCGGTTATGCAGGAATGATTTAAGCATGCCCTTTTCAATAATTGCAGTCCTCCCCGCAACCACTCCTTCATCGTCGACGATTATCGTGCCACCGGCATTAGTTGCTATTTCCGACCTGCCGCTGTCTACCAGTGTGACAAGATCGCTTGCTACTTTGGTTCCTATCTTGTCTTTTACCACCGAGCCGGATAACACAAAGTCAGCCTCGACGGTGTGTCCGATTGCCTCATGCGAGAGGAGTCCGACCATGGCAGGGTCCAGAATCACCGTAGTCTTTTTACCACTCACATGTCTGGCATCGAGCAGCTTAGCCGCTCGTGCTGACGCGATGCGCGCGTATTCTAGGTGGCTCTTCTTTTTGAAAAGGTCGTCCCATGCCCCAGTGACTCCAACCCCTTCGTGGGCTGTGACGCTCTGACTTGCCTTCCTTGCTATTGCTGTTACGCTGAACTCTGGCTTTGAATCATGAATCTCAATGTCCGCGCCATCACTGTTTATGATCACCTTGTGATCAAGCATATCACGGTATGTGCAAGAAGCAGTCTTGACTGCCCTATTGCTTCGAGCCTCCTTTTCTGCTTCCTTTGCAACCAGCACCTTCTGCTCGATGTTAATATCCGAGAGGTTATCGCTACTGGCTGATGTACTAAAAGTGCCTCTAGTCATTTTCGATTCGGTTAGTCCCTTGACCTTGTTCCTCTTAGTCCGCGCAAGAGTGTGTGCTGCCACTATGGCCTGGTCGAGCGAGTCTTTTAGGGCATCGTTTGAGATGTTGCTTGTGCTACTAAAGCCCCAGCAGCCATCCACTAGAACTCTGATTCCACAGCCCGCGTTTTCTACGACTCTTATCCTTTCAAGTTCGCCGTTGATAAAATTGACCTCGCTTGCCACTCTTGACTGATAGCGTGCTTCGACATAAGTAGCACTCTTTGAAGACGAAATCAATAACCTGAGACTGTCAGCTACTTGTGCACCATTGCGCATCATTTTCATTTGGAGAAAGATATAGGTATATCTGTATCTCTTCTTAGATGGTTATCCTACCCAAATCGCTATAATTGGATTTTGATTTGGCAACATGCAAGATTGTTTCGTTTGACACCGAACAACAAAAATGTTATGAAGGTTATCATAGAAGAACCTCATTATTCATTCAAATTCTTGGAGGTACAGGAACAAACCATCGTACTTTATAGAACGTCAGATAGAAAAAAATTGGATGCGACAGATGGAGAGGGGGAGACCTTAAGTAATATGGGGGATGCCAGGTACATAATATTCTCTGCATGTGGTTATGGCAATATGGGCGATGATGCGATAATGTTGGGAACAGCAAGATATTTGATTACAAGGCAGAAAGCAACAGACTTGTTCATTTTTTCATATACGCCAAAGGAAACACAGCAGTTACTAGAAAAAGCAGGATTGACCTTGCTCGCTACAATACGCTGCGGGCGTTTTGCGAGTTTGCTGAAGGCTTTGTCATCTACAACCAGAAGGAAAAGCATAATGATAGGTGGAGGCACTCTGATAACTAACCGTACTTTCTTCACTTTGTACTATCTAATTCCTGCTATTCTTTTCAAGCTATTGTTCTCCAGATCTTCTGATGTCTATTTCTTTGGAGTGGCGGCTGAAGAAAGGATAAAGCGACCATTACTAAAGTTCATGTTATCATTAGTTCTTCGGCATTCGATAAAAAAAGCACTTGTAAGAGACAATTTCACCGAACGTTTATTGAAACATTTTGGAAATAGTAGTAGCATAAAAGTCAAGACAATTGGTGATCCTGCGCTTTTCCTCAAAGAATGGGAGGACGGTAATGGAGGTAATAAAGAGAGTGACGGCCATAGCACTTTTTTTGACCATACAGCAAAAATCTTTGTTAGCGCTAGAGATCTAGCTCTATATTCGTCAGATTATCATGCAAGATGCTTTGCTAATATATTCGATGAACTAGTTGAAGTTATACGCGAAAGAACTGGAATGACAGTTGTTATCAATTTTGTCCCTTTCTGTATCCACAAGACGTCCACGTTAGAAAGAGATGACTTGTTTGGGGAAAAGATAAAGAGTCTAATGAAGTATTTCGATTACTTTAAGATTGAGAAAATAGACAATCCGATTGATATCATGCGAAAGTTCAAAGAGGCAGATTTCTGCATGTGTATGAGGCTCCATTCTTTGATTTTTGCATACATGACCGGCAGAAAATGCCTGGCAATATCATATTCTCCTAAAGTTTCTAATTTTGCCAAAGATAACGACTTGCCATATATTGACATAAGCGAAGTAGAGTCACAAAAAAAGAAGGTTATCGATACCGTGATTCAAGCATTGTTCATAGACAAAGATAAAACAAAGTCTAATTCAAAGCAAATCAAGTGAAGTCAGACAATTTATCTTAATGGCCTTTCTAGATGTCTGATCGCAAGGGGTTGTTTCTAATGGGTTTGCAGGAGTTTTCCTTGTCGTCATCCCTGTGTGTTCTTCTTTGCCTTTTGTAGGAGACTTAGATAATCAATCGTGTTAGGGGGCAAAAGGAATCATTCACTTGCTAATCTG
>JBJMEE010000090.1:0-17836 GCA_045809585.1 Nitrososphaera sp.
AAGCAACGAAATATTCATTGGGAAGAAACCGCTCATGACTTATGTTACAGCTACCTTAGTGCAGCTGGCAAACGAGCCAACAGTAGTAATAAAAGCTAGAGGAAAGAGTATTACAAGAGCGGTAGATGTGGCACAGATCATTGTAAAGCGTATGGACACTCTTGGATACAAGATCGGACCAATTAAGCTCGGCTCCGAGACGGTCCAGTCAGATGACGGCAGGGCTAGGAATGTCTCCACCATAGAAGTCCCGATTTCTCGTGCCAAGTAAAAGATCATAATATAACTATAGTCGTGGCAGTCCTCAGTCGGTCCTCGCATGATCTCGTGGAACACATTTCTTTTCTGCTAGTTAGTCTTGCTGAAGCAGCTTGTATAACAATAAGTGGGCTTCATCTATCTTAAGACAACAACAAGCGTTGGCATCGAGCGTCGTTGCATTTTAGATGAAAAATTAATACGAGATTGATGATTTAATAAGCCGGAATGCCAAAATGGGACATTTGCCTTTTGAGGCATCAACGAGAGGCTCTAAAAAAGCTCAAGCCAGCAACAGGGTTACGTCCTACATATTTCCCGCTCTCTTCAATGTTAACGCTGAGGCAATTGCAATCATGAATCCTGGCGTATAGTTTAAGATGACTAAACCAGTAGGGTACACCGTTAGATATTTCATTTAAATTAAATAATACTTGGGTGTGTGGGAATGAATCCTGCTGAGATGTAAATATTCTTTGTAGCCATCAAAAAGCATCATGTTAAATTATCTAACGAATGAATTAGATTGATGAGCTACACCGGAGGGATTTTCAAGGAAATTAATAATACGAGGATTCTTCAGCACTCCAAAAGTGAAGGTCAACGAGGCCCATTTTCTGGATGCGCTTATAGACTCATTACTTCCACTTTCCTAACGGCTAGATCTACGATGAGGTAGCTTGCAACACAAAGCTAATCCCATAATACACCAGCGCAGCTGCAAGTGCCAATCCTAGAATCTGATAGTATTTTGAGTTAAGAAGAAAATTTACCCTTGAAGCAAAATATGCAGTGGATGCAAGCCATACATAATCCATCCAAATGTGAAGCACAAAGAGTACAACCACTCCAGTGCCTATGCCAAACGCTCCAGAGTCGGCTATCAATTTCAATCCAGCTGTGAACCACCAAAGAAGGAAGAAGGGGTTAAGCGCAGTCAGTGCGACACCTACAACAAATGGACCTTTGCTGCCCGTGATGATGTGGGGCACAATATGCGTCCCCTTTCCATTAACAATACTAGCTATTTGCAAGCTTGCAAAGGCAAGGATCGCTATTCCACCTACGAACGCTATGATGTCAGCATATCTTTTTACGACGTCAAATGTGAATAAGCCTGCTGCTAGGAGGATGATTAGTGGTAGCTCCACTACAGTGTGGCCGTACGCGACTTTGACGCCGGACCATCCATCGAGGCGGATGCCATAAGCCAGATTGGCAAAAAATAAGGGGCCAGGAGCAAGGACACCTGATGCTGAGAGAGCAATTACCTCGGTGCCAAAGTCCAATACGTTCATTGCCTTTATGATATGGGTGTCACGGTACTGTTAAGGTCTTTCTACGTCATGGAAGTGCTTAAAAGCAACAGTCGCTGTAAAAATTATGTACATTGGTTGACACCGTTCGCACCATTAAGCTCATCAGCAGATGGGGTACCAATATGGCATTACGAAGGAGGCGTCCTGTTGTGGCGGTTTTCAGCATGACGCATTACTGTAACTTTTACTGTCCCATGTGTCCCTTTGGGAATCCGGACAAGGAAGGACAGATAACTCTCGCAAAGACCTCTGACCTTACGACAGAACAATGGAAAATGGTCTTTGACAAGGTGTCGAAATATTGTGTATGGTGCATAATAGAGGGTGGAGAGCCCACAAGCAGACCAGACTTTATGGAGCTTGTTAAATATCTGCACAACATCAAGATGCCGATTACGCTTATCACTAACTGCTCTCTTCTGCATACGATCGACTTGGCTGATCTGAGAAAGTACATTCAATTTGTGACATGCAGTATCGATTCCACTTACCAAGAATCCTACTGCAAAGTGCGGGGAGTGTCCCCCCAGGTATTCAGGAGGGTGATGGATAACTTGTACTTGCTTACAAAGCACCAAGTACCGCACTACTTTAACAGCGTGATTACAAAATTCAATACGCAAGAGTTCATTGATCAGACTTACTTTGAAAGGGCAAAGGAGCTTGGAGCAAGTGCGATATCTCTTACGTTTGTTGAGGACAGATCCGATGTTGAGTATTCACTGTTGCCGGATAGGGAAGCCATGGTCGAGGTCTGTAGAAGTATTCTTAACTACATGAAAAAGCCTGGCTCACTTCATATGCTGATACCCCCAGAATATTTTCAGCAAATAATAGACCACGGCCGGACGCTCTTTGACGAATGCGGAGTTTGGAAGAGTGTCTTTGTGAATGGCAACGGCACTGTTATAGTACCCTGCTGGAAGTATAACTCTCCAGAGAATACACATAGCCTGCTTGAGGAGAGCATAGAGGAAATTTGGAATGCTCCTGAGTGGGACATTGCTAGAACATGCCACGATTGCAAGGTGCTAGGTTGCATCTGGACTTCTTCACAACCCGTGCGGACCATTGCCAGAAGTTATATGAGAGGCATCTCTAGGATAATCAGCCAACACAATCCAGATCTTCAAGAGTTGACTTAACAAAGAATAACTTGTGAGCCTTTGTATATCTTCTCTATTGTTATGCTGAAGAATCCAGGGACAAGCGAAATAGCTAGCTATGATTATAATGATAACGCCATGACTACATGATCAAAGGTGCTATTAGCATTGAACAACCAATGTATTAGCTCCGATAAATCATTTTGAGATATAGACCGATGGAAAATATTCGCGCGCGCTCAGAGAAATTCATGACTTCGGTAGCTTAATTTTAAAGGCGTTTTGTCCTCTCTGATAAGCTGTGCGCGGCTTGTGTGGATATCATCTCGGGGAGAAGACATAAAAAAAGACCCTTTTAAGTTAAACATTCTCTTTTGTGCTCTATTACTCGAGCGTGTCGCGGAAGGCCAAAAGCGCTAATTGCATATTTTCTAGGATGTGCCTCTGCCAGGGAACCGTTCGACCCTTCGAGATTAAAAGGCGGGATTTTTTGTTAAATCGCTAGTAAGGCTGTGTCGGGCTAGTGTCGTGACATCGCTTCTGACGTATAACACAGAAGAGCTATCGGCATCTCAAGCTTCGCTACTAAGACTTATCTCGCTATTCAAGTATGGGGGGATAGGGATAATTTTACAATTTCGGAGCCTCTACAAATAAACTATTTATAACAATGGCCCACTGGCTGTGCCGATCATAGACATCGTGATATTAAAAGTCCTCATAGACTGTATAGTAAAATAGATCTAATTTTTCATTACGAACAACTATTCATTACAGACCGAAATAACATGTAAATATCAAACTTTGAAATATTATATTGCAACATGCTAACCGATAATGGCGAGGGTCTTAGATTTCCATTGCAGCGCCCAGCATGTCAAGTTGCTGCATGCTTTGAGCGCGCATCCGTCTACGTCGTCATCAAGGAAAGTGATATCAACGCGTTGAGCGTTGACACAGGGGAAAAACTCATGGCGGTGGAACGTGACTCTCCGGCAGACCTCAATACTTTCAAGATAATACTATACCTTTGTGCACGCCATGACTATGACCTCAAGTATCTCCTTGAGGAAAATGAGCTCGAGATAGCGAAAAGACGCCACCTAATGCTCAAAGAAGGCGAATAGGCCTCTGCTTTATCCGTTTCCAGTCAAAACGGAAGAAAAGAGTAGAATCCGATTTTGATCTTGACTAGATATTGATGCCGCTCAATCGTGCTGCAGAGTATAGGATCAATACTACACTCAGCGCAGCGAAATCATCCTACCTCCATCATGGGTAGCGGTATGTCGGTCGTTGCCGTCATAATACTGGATAATTACTTTGCTGGCTATATTAAGGCCTCCGTATCGTTATTTTCTTTCTTATAGGAGACGCACTTCACCTTGATTAACTATCAAGAACTAATTATCTCAGCAGATGAAACCAAAACCCAATCTCGGAGGTTTTGCTCAAATCCTCGACCTAAGAATGCAATGCAGAGGCAAGAAGGTTACAATCATAGGAGACATCCATGGCTGTTATGATGAGCTCTGTGAGCTCCTTGATGCGATTGACTGGTCGCCCCAGAGTCATGTTCTGATACTAACCGGCGACCTAATTGATCGGGGCCCCAAAATTAAGGAGACACTTATGTTTGCCATGAATACCCCTTGCGTTTATTCGCTCATGTCAAATCATGAAAAGAAGCTTCTAAGATATCTCAGAGGGAATCAAGTACAGACTACAGCTCTTGTTAAGACAATAGAGCAATGTGGCGAGACCTTTCTCAGAGATCCATCATTCTTGAAATGGTTAGAATCTCTTCCATGGATAGTAAGGTGGGCAGACACTTCATATATTGTACATGCGGGGATACGTCCAGATAGACCTATCACCAGACAGGACAAGGATCACTGTATCTTTATTAGAAGATGGAACCCAGAAACTAAGAAAATTTCCAATGAGGGCAAAGATCGATGGTGGTATGAATATCCTTATCTCTACTCATCGCAGAGGCATCATTCTGCTCCTTCAATAAAGATTTTTTTCGGGCACCAGCGACATGATAAGGCATGGGTCTCTCATTGGGCCTGCGCATTGGACGGTGGGGTTGTATTTGGTGGAACCTTACGAGCATATGAAGAAAGCAAAGGAATTCTAGAGATTGATGCTCAAAGAGACTATGTACTCGACGAAGAAAAAAGACCTTCATCCTCTTCAGTTGCAGTTTGACCTAAACGTGTAGATATAAGATCCTAGAAGATATGGCAACAACCACCGGTCAATAAGTATGAAGCTAGCGCGAGCTAATGTCAAATGACAGTTTCTACTTGACTAAGGATTGATTGTAGAGGTTTGAATCGTCTCACTCATCTAATTCTTCTTAGCTTCTTGAGCACATAGTCCTAGCGCTGGCTGTATCTGTCTTTTGCAGTATTTGACAGTGCCTTCGCAATTACTGCCGCTGGCAACCCAAGGACGAGATCTAAAATATGCTTGGAGGATTTCAGGAGATTTTCTCTTTGATCTTTTGCGCTATTTTGAGTATTTCCTCCTGAGACGCGACCCTTCGGGAAGGCCATTTTCCATCCGGACTGTCATCATTAAACCGCGGAACGATGTGAACGTGTACGTGTGGAACGATCTGGTTTGCAGCAGTACCATTATTCTGCCCCACATTAAAGCCATCAGCCTTTACTGTGGATATTATTGCCCGAGCGATTTTTGGCACCAAAGAATACAATCTCCCTACCTCGACAGGAGGCATTTGCAGCAACGTTTCGTAATGCTTTGTAGGCATCACTAACGCGTGTCCAGGATTTATGGGATATTTATCCATAAGGGCCAAGAAGCCGTTGTTACAGTGGATAAGCACGCAGGGCTCTTGTCCAGCTATTATGGAGCAGAAGATGCAAGGTTTGCTCATGCTGTGCGTGTCTGTTCGTCTGTAGATTGGTTGGTTGTTTATTTTTTGCTATTAGAGCATATGAATTTTTAAATAGACCAAATGTCGGAATTTTACATAGATGGGAGAAACACTTGAGCTCGATAGCTTCGACATGACTTTCTCTTTCCGCTGCCCCAAGTGTGACTACTTGAACGAAGAGGTGCTTGCCAAGGATCTTTCAAGCGGCAATGCAGAATGCGGCATGTGCGAGACGGTTTTTAAGGTGGAAGGGATTGACGCTGTTAAGATTACGGCCACTCTTGAGTAACTAAAAATCTTAAAATATGCACCTATATCGATAATTATAATGGAGCTCGAGAGTAGAAAGACGCTCGAAGGGCCGGAGAGAGCTCCGCATCGGGCGATGTACAAGGCAATGGGGCTAACAGACCGAGATTTAGATAGACCTCTGATAGGCGTGTCCTCGACCTGTAATGAGGCCACGCCCTGCAACATCCACCTTGGACGGCTTGCTCAGAGCGCTAAACTCGGAGTAAAAGACGCAGGATGCACTCCCAGGGAATTCACGGCAATCGCAGTTTCTGATGGCATTGCCATGGGCCATGAGGGCATGAAAGCCTCTCTTGTGAGCCGCGAAATAATCGCAGATTCTATTGAAGTGATGGTGAGAGCTCATCAATACGACGGCCTAGTGGGCATATCAGGCTGTGACAAGAGCTTGCCCGGGACGCTAATGGGTATGGGCCGGCTCAATCGTCCCTCCATATTTGTTTATGGTGGGACCATCATGCCGGGTCTGTGGAACGGTAAGCAGGTAACAGTTCAGGATGTATACGAAGCAGTAGGGGCATATGACGCCGGCAATATGACATTACAGGAACTCACCAGCCTTGAAAATGTCGCATGTCCCAGCGCAGGATCCTGTGCTGGCATGTACACTGCAAATACGATGGCCTCAATAAGCGAAGCACTGGGCATGTCGCTTCTGGGAAGCGCCTCCGCTCCAGCAGAGAGCGAAAGGAGGCTTGAAATATGCTACAACACTGGCAGGGCCATAATGAGATTGCTTGAAGGCAACATCCGACCGCGCGATATTATGACCTTTGAAGCCTTTGAAAATGCGATTATGATTGCGAATGCACTAGGCGGCTCGACCAATGCCGTGCTGCACCTCCTCGCAATAGCAAGGGAAGTAGGAGTAAAATTGAGGCTTTCAGACTTTGAAAGGATTCGCAAGCGCACTCCCCATATCGCGGACATGAGGCCGGGAGGAATGTATATCATGGCAGACTTGGATAAGGTTGGTGGCGTTCCCGTAATACTCAGTCATTTGCTCAAGAAGGGGCTCTTAAATGGCAATATCATGACAGTAAGCGGTAGGACTATGAAGGAAGATTTGGACTCAGTCAAGTTTGAGTTCCAGAGTGACAATGGCGTGATAAGACACCTTGACAACCCAATCAAGCGTGAAGGCACACTTAAGGTACTTAAAGGCACACTTGCACCAGAAGGTGCGATAATGAAGCTGGCAGGAGTACAAATAAAAAAATTCGTCGGTAGAGCTAAGGTATTTGACACGGAAGAGGAGGCATTTGAAGCCGTATCCAAGCGCAGGATAGCAGAAGGTGATATACTCGTTATCCGTTATGAGGGACCAAAAGGAGGGCCCGGAATGCGTGAAATGCTGGCAGTAACAGCCGCTGTAGTTGGACAGGGACTAGGAGAAAAAGTGGCGATGGTAACAGATGGGAGGTTTTCGGGCGCAACTAGAGGATTTATGATAGGTCATGTTGCTCCTGAAGCGATGGTGGGTGGGCCCATTGCTCTGGTAAGGGAAGATGATCAAATCATGATTGATATGCAAAAAAGCCGAATAGACCTTCTGGTTTCGGAAGACGAGCTTAGAAAACGGATTAAGAAATGGAAGCCTATCAAGCCACGCTATACTGTTGGTGCCCTTGCAAAATATGCGTTACTAGTTGAGTCTGCATCAGAAGGTGCAGTCATGGCCTCTATGAGGTGACAAAGGTTTAAATTTTATTTTACTGCAAAAAGACATTATAGGTAGGAGAACATGAGCAAAAGTGATTACCTTTGGCCATCTCAGAGGCAGTACAATCCACCTACAGAAGCTCTCGTCCGATGAAAATCAGTTTAAGCTTTTTGAGAAGCTCTACTCTCTTTACGAAAGAGTTTTCATTTTAGAGTCGCTTATTGGCCCCGAAGAGCTAGCTGAAATGTCTATCATCGGCTTTGATCCGGGATTTATTGTAACATGCAACAACAATAATTTCACAGTTAAAGAGAGGGACGGAAGAATTGTACAAAGCTTGCAAGCAAAGGAACCTTTAGCAAGCCTCCGCGAGTTAATGCCCCAAGTAAATGATGATCGCTTTCGTTACGTCGGTGGCGCAGTAGGTTATATCAATTACGATGCCATACGGTTCTGGGAGCATTTGCCAATCAGCAAGAAGAAAAAAGCTAGCAACTTTCCGCTGCTAGAATTTGGTATATATGAAGATGGGATACTCTTCAACCACAAGGAAAACCAAGCTTACTATTTTCACTTAGGAAAATCTCGGCTAGAGGAATTAGAACGCAAGATGGCCGGAGTGAAAAGTAAAGATGCCAAGTTCTCTTATTCTACACCAAAGAAGAATGTGACGAAAAAGCAGTTTATAAAAATGGTGACAAAGGCCAAACACTACATATACGGGGGTCATATCTTCCAAGTTGTACTTGCAAAGAGCATCGATTTTAGCGTAAAGGGCAATCTCCTTACTTTATATGCTAAACTTCGAGAAGTTAATCCCTCACCGTACATGTATATGCTAAAAATGTCTAACCGATGCATAATAGGCTCAAGCCCTGAAATGCTTATTCGTGTTACGGGTGACTATATTGAGACCTTCCCTATTGCAGGCACAAGGCCGGTAGTGCAGGATGAAAAGAAAAACGAGCAGCTGGGTCAAAACTTGCTTGAAGACGAAAAAGAGCTAGCCGAACATACAATGCTTGTCGACCTGGCAAGAAATGACATAGGAAGGGTGTGTAAATTTGGCACTGTTAAGGTAAAGGAGTTCATGAGCGTTAAGCGGTTCAGTCATGTGCAGCATATCGTCTCTCATGTAGTAGGTAGATTGCAAAAAAAATTTGATTCGTACAATTCTATCAAAGCTGTCTTTCCTGCTGGCACTGTCTCAGGCGCTCCCAAAGTTCGGGCGATGCAGATAATCGATGAGCTTGAGCCTTCTCTGAGGGGGCCATATGCTGGTGCTGTAGGCTATTTTTCATTTAACGGTTCATGCGACTTTGCAATAACGATAAGGTCCCTATTTGTAAATGGCAGCAAGGCCTATATTGAATCTGGAGCAGGTATAGTTATCGATTCTGATCCGAACCTTGAATGGGCAGAAACAGAGCATAAGGCAAATGCCATATTGTCTGCCCTAAAGAAGGCTTCATCAGGCTGTTAGCTTTTTTTTGCTCAATGGACAAAACATCTGTATTTCTCTATTCTTTGATTTTATCTTGGATAAAATTAAAAAAATGAGTATTATGGGGTAGTATCCGAAAGCTCGCTCGTAAACTGCAGATCCAGTTTTATTTGTATCATGGTGATAAAACTCTCAAATGAAAACTATTGATACTAGATTATCACATATAAAACGATAAATATAGTAATAAAATCGCATGGGTTCCACTTTGACTTAAATTGAGAAAGTTTTAGTGGCTTGTAGGCGGTCTTGCAAACATATTGTTTGCATTTATATGATACTCTACTGCAAGACCCGGGTCCTTCTGCCTTCCGGTAAGGATGCCGACTACCACATCATCCTTTTTGATCAGACCTTCTATGCGTAACTTTCTAACACCAGCTGGGACTGACGCTGATGCCATTTCGCAGTCAAAGCCGTTCAAACCAACAATTGACATGCCATCGCTCATTTCCTTATCGCTTACTTGCACTACTTCACCATTGGTAAAGTCTAGCGCTCGCAGTGCCTTGATAATATTGGCAGGTCTGCCAATCTGGATTGCAGTTGCATGTGTCTTTGGCCTGATTCCTTTCTTGTCTACGTCAGCATAATAGCGATCAATAATTGTGAGATCTGGTCTCCCAGCATTCCATCTCAGAGGCTTATCCTCAAACAATCCATTGTATAGTGTGTATAATGCGTTTGCTCCTTCCGCATTCACTACTACCAGCCGCGGAATTTTCTTTATCCAGCCCCATTCATAGAGCTCCAGCAAGCACTTTCCGCAGCTAGATGTGTTTCCTAGAGCTCCACCCGGATACACTATCCAATCCGGAGGGTTCCAATCGAGGTATTCAAGGGCCCTATAAAGGATGGTCTTTTGACCCTCCAGACGGAATGGGTTGACTGAGTTGACAGTGTATCCGGCTGTTTCTTTGGCGTTTTGAAGCGAAGCGGTAAGAGCGTCATCAAAATTTCCTTGCACTTGTATTACCTGCGCGCCAAACTGGAAGGCCTGACCAAGCTTGCCGGGGGCAATTTCGCCCCTTGGGATGTAAACGTCGCATGCTATATTTTCGTTTGCAGCATACATCGCAGCAGAAGCTGAAGTATTGCCAGTGGAAGCACAAACTATCCTTTTTACTCCAAGCATCTTCGCATGCGTCATTGCAGTTGACATGCCATTATCCTTGAATGAGCCTGATGGATTGTACCCTTCAGGCTGAAGAAAAAAAGAATTGTGGTCCATACTTGCATACTCAGCTACCTTGCTCATCTTGTAAGGTTTTGAAAGGCGGCCCTCAGAGCCGTCAAGCGACACCAACAAACGAGCACATTCTTCAAAATCTTCCGTGTCGATGCCTACAAAATTGATTAGTTCGCGAAATCGCCATACTCCACTTTCATTGTAGATGTTTCCGCCGTGGTCCCTACGGTGGTAAAACTTTTCGATTAAATCGCGGCTTTTCTTCTCACTATATTTTATATCAAGGAGCGAGCCACATGAGCACCTGTAAATATCATTGTTAATCTCATGAGTCAAACCGCAGGAAGGATTGATGCATTTTTTGACGGTGCTCAGCTCCATATCAATTGAGACTTCTGATTGTTATTTAGACGTTTATTCTAGGTTTTGCGCTACTTTTTCGAGGTTTTCTCATACATTTTTAGTAACTGCTGAATGATACCATCCATATCCTCTTCTCTCACTTCAGGCGAAACGGCATTTTTAAGTAAATTGCTTACTGTGCTGGAGATTTCAGAGCTGACCTCGTCAAAGCTATCCATGTCGCTATAGCTCTGTTGATAAAGCCTTCTCAATCGCATCGCATACATATGAGTCTGTTCATTCATTGTAACGTCATAGCTGCGATTGTTGACCTTTATCTTCTCCTTTATCATCTTCTACACGTAACCAGACTATAGCCTTTAAAAACGTGTCTACAGTAACTACTTAAAATCTAGGATTAGCTAGACCTTGAGCAACCCTCGATGCCTGTGACCGTGGTGACAGACATTGGGGTTACAGTGCTGATTTTAACGCTCGAATGTTATGATGGCTGGGTGCTATAATAATAAGAATGCCATTTGATAGCAAGTGGATAAAGCCACAGGGAGAAAGCGTCGGTCATAAATTGCTTGAGGGCATAAAGCCGCAAGCGCCGCTCAAACCAAGGATAGAGGAGGCCCAGAAGAAGTTGCATATGCAGATCGCAAGACTGGATGCCATATCTTCAAGAATGCAAGAAAAAGATAAGCTAATTTTCAAGCGCGTCGTTCTCGCGATGCAGAGTCACGATTCTTCGCATGCAAAGGTGCTATCGGGAGAGCTATCCCAGATTCGAAAGATGAACAAGATGCTCACATCAGCAAAGCTAGCTCTGGAACAGATACAACTTAGGCTAAATACAATGACAGAACTTGGGGACGTAGTAGTAACGCTGAGTCCTGCAATGTCTGTGATAAAGGGATTGCAGAGCGGACTATCGGGTATGATGCCTGAAGCAGATCAGTCATTTGGACAAATATCAGAGCTGCTGGGAAACATCATGACAGACTCCGGACAGATACCAAACAGCGAGATCGCAAACTTCAACACAATAAACGAAGACACTGCGCAGATAATGGAGGAAGCAAGCGCTGTAGTAGAAATGAACATGAAGAACAAATTTCCAGATTTGCCTTCTCCAAACCTAACCGCAAAGAACCTAGAGGCGACAAGCTACTAGCTACAGCCTACTGCCTCTTTCTTTTTTATTTCTGACTTGCTATTTTTTGTACTTGTCTTTTTATTCTCGATATTGTAGGGTAGCTGTAACCTTTCTCCCTGTAAGTCTTGATCATGGTCTTCCAATTATTCAGCCGCCATTTTGCTTGTTCGTCTGTGAGGGACAGTGTTTCTCTTTTCACCAGACTCTTTCGGCCGGGCATCAAATACCCGCCGGTTTCCGCGGCGTGGCGGTTGTACGCAAACCTCAGTCCAAACAATAGGTCAGATGGAGGAAGCGACCTGATATACAGGGCAATTTCTCTGCTTTGCTCTTCTGAGATCTTTAGTTTGAAAATGAATTCTTTCATACGCATTATGCGCCTAGTAAAGAATTTGACTTAATAAGCCTTATTGCTAAACTCGAGTTTAGAAATATTCTTACAGAACCCCCTTCTTTTTGCCAGCTCTTTGAAATGCTTCTAGTGCTGAATCTAGATGTTCTTGCCGGTGCATTGCACTGAGTGAAATCCTGAGCCGAGCCTGTCCCTTTTTCACTGTGGGATATCGAATCGCTTGGGCAAAAACACCCTCCTTTAGCAACTGATCAGAAAGCTCTAAAGCCTGGACTTCCCTACCAATCATAATTGGAATTATCTGGCTTGCTGAGTTTCCTAGTTCAAATCCCAGCCCTTTCATCGCTGATGAGAAATAGCGCATATTCCATTGAAGCCTTTTTTGCAAATGTCCCTTTTTTGCTATTGGTATAGCAGTAATTGCGGCATAACATAGGTGAACGGGGAGAGCGGAAGAATAGATAAATTGCCTTGATGTGTTGATCAAGAGTTCTCTTATGGGCATTGTGGTGGCTACGTAGCCTCCAAAACAACCTAGCCCCTTGCTCATGCTGCTGACATGGATGTCAAAATTGACCCCCAATTTAGCAGGGATGCCTGAAAAGGCTGGGCCAAATATAAAGTCACCATGTGCGTCGTCTATGATGGTGATCGCATCGTAATGGTCTGCTAGGCTCTGTATTTCTGATAGTTTTCCTATGTCCCCATCCATGCTAAATATGCCCTCTGTTATCACAATTTTTCTGCCTTGGCCCCGACGCATTAGTTTTTGTAAATGATCGATGTCATTATGGCGAAAGACAGTAACAGTCGCACCGCTTAGCCGGCATGCATCTACCACGCTGGCATGGTTCAGCTCGTCGCTAAATATTGTAGTCTTTTTATCTGCAATTGTCATTACCGCGCCCAAGTTCGCAGCGTAGCCTGTAGGATATACAAGGGCGGATTCTTTCCTTCGGTGATCTGCCAGCTGTTCTTCAAGCTGAATGATTTTTGGATGGTTTCCTGCGATTAACCTTGAACTACACTGTGACACTTGCTTTAGTGCTCTAACCGTTTTTTCGACTACGCGCGTATTTTGGGAAAGGCCAAGATAGTCATTGGAGCAGAGGTTAATCACTTCCTTGCCGTCAACTTTTGCCGTAGGACCGTTGGCTTCAAGAGTTCTTAGGCGGCGATATAACCCGCTCTTCTCAAGAAAATCAAGGCGTTCGTTAACAAATGTGGTCTTATGGTTTGAGCCCAATTTCTTTTATCATCGCAATATCCTCATTGACCGCATTTCCTCCTGTAGTGAGATAGCCACCAGTGATGATACCGTTTGCTCCTGCTTTGAGGGCCAGTTTATCTTGATTCTTGAGGTGCACTTCCCGTCCACCGGCTATCTTCAGAATAGTTTTCGGCATTATAAAGCGCCATACTGCAATTGTCTTAATAATCTCCACAGGACCTATCGGCTTAAAACTCCCAAGCGGAGTCCCTTCTCTACCCATCAAAATATTGACTGGAACCTCTTCAGGGCTGAGTGAAGAAAGAGAGAAGGCAAGTTCTAGCCTCTGCCTAGGGTTTTCGCCCATGCCTATGATGCCACCAGAGCATAGCTCCAACCCTGCCTTCTTGACGATCTTTGCAGTGTTCACTCTGTCGGTGAAGAGGTGCGTACTGCATATTTTGGAAAAATAACTCTCTGCAGCCTCCAGGTTATGATTGTAACGCTTGACGCCAAGTTTCTTCAGTCTTCGTGCCATAGATAAAGTTACAAACCCTAGCGAGACATTCACTTCGATGTTCACTTTGGACCTGATTTCTTTTATCGCCTCGCAGATCTGCTGAAAGTCCCTCTTAGGCGGGCCCCTGTACGCACATACCAGGCAGAAACTCGTAGCCCCTCCTTGCTTAGCCTCAGCTGCCTTTTCAACTAGCTCTTCTTTCGACAATAACGGATATTTCTTGATACCAGTGTCGTAAAATGACGACTGTGCACAAAATGAACAGTCCTCCGGACACCTCCCAGATTTTGCATTTACTAGTGTTTCGACATCCACTCTATCGCCATTGAACGTCCGAGTGATGGTGTTAGCACAACGGGCAAGCGTCATTATATCATTCGTGCCAAGCAGAGCCTCGGCATCTTTAAAGCTAATTGACCCACCCCTGAGGACTTTGTGCATACAGTAGCGAATGAAGAGTGTATCCGTCATGATTTCCTGCAAGCTGCAGCGGGTAATTAAAATTTCGGTCCAAAACCCAAATGTTAACAGATATTTCTAAACTCGAATTTGGAAATATACAAAGAGTGGACGTAAATCTTTCCAATAACTAAAGCTGCATGACAGATTGTAAGACGTTTTTGAGGATGGTTTGAAATTTATAAGTTTCCGCAAATGTGCAAAGAAATAGTATGATGGTTTGCTCGCTAGGATAAATTAGAAACTCTATGTTGCGATATTGCTCTGTATTGCTGTATTAATCATTATTCTCGTTCTTATTAAGTCGCGTCCTTTCCGAAATTTAGGTCATAGAAGTGGGTCCGGACAGCCAAAAATGCGTCGTTGCCGCTAGATCATTTCCTGTTAGATGCGGAACTAGAAAAGGCGAATTTCGTCAGCTAAACGATAGCCCAAAACAGTTCAAAAATGGAACGTTTTCTATACTGGGTAAAAAGCAGTACCCTTTTTTTACCCTCGGCTTACAATACCTTTAAACCAAGCTGTCCATTTATTTATTCAACCTTTTTGAACACTTTTCTTAACCATTAGCTAATTAACTTGCCCAACATAGGAGCTAATATGAAATATGCCTTCGCATATCTGCGCGTAAGTACAGAAGAACAGACCGTGCAGAATCAGAAATTATCTCTCGAGAAATGGGCACAACGAAACGATTACCTAATCTTGGACTCTTTTGAAGATCCTGCTATCAGCGGTAAGGTTCCAGCTACCCAAAGGCGCGGATTTCAAGAAATGCTTGAGCTGGTAAAAATGACTCGGGTCGATGCCGTTTTAGTCTATGAACTATCACGCGTTGGAAGAACTTTCTGGGATACGCTAGATGCAATAAAGGCGGTGGAGCACTACACGCCCCTGATTTCTTGCTCGCCCAGGGAATCATTTCTTCAAACAACAGAGTCCAGCATTAGAAAACTCATGATTGGGATCCTGACATGGGCTGCGGAGAGAGAACGTGAGCTTTTGGTCCAGAGGACAAAGGATGGCATGGACCGAGCCAAAGCAGCAGGAAAAGGAATTGGTCGGCCTCAAAAGGTAATTGACAAGAATGAGCTCATCACGTTGCTTGCAGAAAATCACCCAAAAACAAGAATAGCGAAGAGTCTTGGCGTTTCAAAAGCTACACTTTACAAGAAATTAAGGGAGCTAAGATAGTTTCTCGATCTTCCTCACCAATTTAAGCTGTACATCTAGCAGGCTCTCGAGGTCTCCCTTTCCCATCCCTAGAGGTGGAATTAAGAGCATGATATTGCCAAGTGGCCTTAGGTGTACGCCCAGCTTTAGTGCCTGTTGCATTATAAAGTAATTTACGTGCTCTTTATTTTTCAAGATGTCAATAGGCTTATTGTTCCTTGCCAGCTCAATCCCCGCGAGCAAACCCTTGTGCCGGATATCTGCTACTATTGGAGATTTCGAAAATTCAGGCAGTCTTGATGCTATGTAATCGGTGCTCACTTTGAGTCGTTGCTTCAGATCATATTTTTGGTATTTCTCAAGGTTAGCTAGAGCAGCAGCACATCCTACAGGATGACCCGTGAAGGTGTGACCATGGTATAGGTGCTTGTTGTAACGGTATTTTCCCAGAAAAGCATCGAAGACACGGCGCGTAGCAAGAGTTGCCGCTAGCGGAAAATAGCCTCCCGTTAAGGCTTTTCCAAAGCATACAATGTCAGGTTGTGACCCCTGTGCAAGATATTCTATGATGTTTCCCAGTCTACCAAATCCAGTTGCAATCTCATCGAGAATCAACAAGATGTCGTGATCTCTGCATAATCTTGCAACCTCTTTCTGATATCCTTTGGGGAAAATAATCGCGCCTCCTGCGATCTGAGCCCCACTTTCCATAATAACCGCAGCGCACCGATCCCTATGTCTTTTAAGAGTGATCTCAGTTTTATCAAGACACCATTGTACGACATCGCTTTCACATGTAAATCTGCTCCCATAGAGAACCGGGCTTGGCACCTTGTGCACATTCAACAAGAGCGGTCGGTACGCTCTGAAAAACTTCTCGATGTATCCCGCAGACATCGCGCCGATCGTGTCACCATGATATCCGCGCTCCAGTGAGATGAATTCCCTTTTTTGGTCTTTACCCTTATTGTACCAGTATTGGCGAGCCATCTTCATTGCAACCTCAATTGCGGCAGATCCATTGTCTGTATAGAACACCTTATGCATCCCTCTTGCTATCCCAATGAGTTTTTCTGCAAGCTTTATGGACTGAGCATTGGCAATACCAAATAGAGTAGAGTGCGGGATACTTTTTAGCTGATCTATCATTGCCCGAACTACCTCGTTCTGTGTGTGCCCCCACACGTTACACCACATGCTGGCACTTCCATCTAGATATTTTCTCCCTTCGCTGTCTACTAGGTAAAATCCGTCTCCTTTGACGATTACCCTGTTATTCCATTTTACCCAATCTCTCATCTGTGTATAGGGATGCCACACGAACTCCTTGTCGGCATTTTTCAGATTCAATTCAGTTAAATGCATGCTTCATGTGCAGCTCTAATAATATTTCCATGCGTGGCATCTTAATAACAGGGACAAGCACAGGAGTTGGCAAGACATTAGTAGCCGCGGGGTTAGCCTGGGCTCTGAGAAAGCGAAAAATAGATGTGGGCGTCATGAAACCTTTTGCAACTGCAAACAGAGTTTTTTCAGCTAAATACAGATCTCAAGATACCGCAATACTTGCAAAGGCCTCGGGGGTAAGCGATCCTGACTGCAGATTGAATCCTTTTTTTTACCCAATAGCAGCCTCACCTCTCGTAGCCTCGGAGCTAAACCAGGGAGCTGCCGTCAATATCGAAAAAGCCATGCATTCATTGAAACATCTTGGCAAAAAATACGATTTTCTAATTGCCGAAGGCATCGGTGGCATCATGGTACCCTTGACTGAAAATGAATATTTTGCAGGTTTCGCAAAGCGTGTCGACATGCCTGTAATTATTGTCGCGACAACTAAACTTGGAACCCTCAACCACACTCTACTAACGGTAATGGCCTGTGAAAAGTTTGGACTCAAAAT
The DNA here is from genome assembly GCA_045809585.1 of Nitrososphaera sp. Taxonomy (GTDB): domain Archaea; phylum Thermoproteota; class Nitrososphaeria; order Nitrososphaerales; family Nitrososphaeraceae; genus Nitrososphaera. The sequence continues at coordinate 17,381 of JBJMEE010000090.1, forward strand.
CACTGGAATAATTTTGAATAAACTCTCTAAAAAACCTAATAGGGTAGAACAAAAGACAGCAGAAGTTATTGAGAGGCTCACACACGTGAAAGTGTTAGCCGTAATCCCTTTCTCAAAAGAAGTAAATTATGCTGCTATTGGCAAGCTTCTGGACCATGATTTAGACCTTGACAAATTATTATCCATGTAATAGCTTGAGACCACGATCTCCTTTGCGAAGGAGAAAAGCATTGATATCGGAGACAATCTGTGAATATGGAAACTTATTTGAGTGGATGTAGTAATTTTTATGATCAACCTCTAGTCGTTTTGCTGAAACGATCCAAATATTTGCATCATGAGGCTGCACAGATTCGGCATGTTTTATCTTTGTGAGCTCTGCATTTCCTTTTATTATTTGGATAACAAGAGATTTCTCCGGGTTATTGCTCAGCATCTTTAATGAAGGAACAACTA
>JBJMEE010000091.1:0-4937 GCA_045809585.1 Nitrososphaera sp.
ACTCTTCATACGTATATCTCTGCCAATGAGCGACGACGACTTCAGAACAATAACTGCAGAAGCTAACGCCGTCAAGAAAAATTTTTTTGTTGTCCTACGTCTGCTTTTACTTCTTCCCACCTTTTCTTCCCCCTTCTCTAAGAGATTCTTTATCCTCTGCTCTTGCTTCTCCGCCTTCCCTTGCTACTTTCTCTTGTCTGTTCGTCTGCCGATGCCAAACCTCTGTACCAAAGGCTTGAGTATAGAGAATTCAGAGAATCCCTGTAAATAAAACAGGTACCATGGTATTTATGGAAAAGCTAATCTTAATACAACACAGGTTATGGATAACAACAATAACAGAACGAGCCTCCAGAGTAATCGAATTGTGCAAAAATTCTCAAAGCTAAATTCATCATCCGACGAAGGGGTACTATCACAATCACCACCATCACAACAGTACTCCTCCACCTCGCTATCCTCAAAGCGAACAAAGAAGAATAAAGAACAACGCTCGCTGCTCATCTGCTATGCTACTGCAGGATATCCTGATGCTCAAACCACAAAAGAGGTAGTAGCCACCATGATCTATGCCGGAGCGGATATAATTGAAATAGGAATCCCTTTCTCTGACCCAATTGCGGATGGACCAGTAATTCAACAAGCCTCCTTTGTCGCCTTATCTAACGGCATGACACCTAACAACAGTCTACGAATTGTCAAAGATATTAGAAGTAAATTTTCAGAGATTCCTATAATTTTGATGACCTATTCAAATATACTTGTTAAAGCAGGGGTTGGGGATTTCATAAGAAAAGCAGGACAGTCTGGCGCTGATGGATTTATACTTCCAGATATGCCAATTGAAGAAGCTAGCGATTATATTAATGAGGCAATACGGTGGAACCTTGCAGCAATATTTTTGGCATCTCCGAATACAGAGGAAGGAAGATTGCGAAAGATTGCTTCAAAATCCGGAGGATTCCTTTATTTAATCTCAACATACGGGACAACAGGGATTCGTAGTTCCTTTGATCCCTCTACGGCAAACTACATCAGAAATGTCAAAAGGATTGTAGGCTCTTCACTCCCAATAGCTATGGGATTTGGTATTAGTAAACCAGAGCATGCTAAATTCATGATTGATGCTGGTGCAGATGCGATAATTGTTGCCAGTGCAATTACAAACATAATTAGACTTCATACATTACACGAAGTGAGGAAGAACAATACACGAGATAATAGAATGAAAGACATGCTAAAGGAGATAAATGATTTTGTATCCGCCATGAAGAGTGCATGTATGGGATACTAAAAAGCTATAAAATTATTGTTGTGATTCTTGAGCCTTTGATCTCTTGCTAGGTCATAAATATAAGAATCTATGCACACCAATTGGAAGATAACGAAGCATTTCAAGACTTCTATGATGAAGAAATACTACCCCGTGTGTTAGGCTAGTATCCAATTGGCGACAACTAGTAGCGGTAAACCATGATATTTCACCCAGATCGATGTCATTAACTGTTTGGTTTTACTATTCCCATTTTGGGTATATGCTTGTTAATATATAGCAGTCTAATATTAAACCGCAGATGAAAATAGTCTTTCAAGATCCTACTTTTTCACTTCAATTGCTTAGGGTTATAGGTGAGACATATTATAAAGGAGCCGATATAGGCGAGTGCCTATCTACTGCTTATAAAATAAAAGAAGGAGACTTTGAGAGCTGGCATCAGGAATGGCTCAAGACAGCAAAAAGAGTCAACAAATACGCAGATGAGAGCATTGCAGCTGGTCATACAGTAAGTGCACGTGAGGCTTATCTTCGTGCTTGCAATTACTATAGAGCAGCTGAATTTCTGCTTATTGATCCTACTGATCCAAGAATTCAGACTACATGGGAAAAGAGTAAAGAATGCTTTAGTAAAGCAGCAACTCTTTTTTCACCACCTTTTGAACCTATAGAAATACAATATGAAGGAACTACTCTACCAGGATATTTTTATCGTGTAGATAACAACAACGATAGAGACGCTCCAAGACCTACTTTAATAGCTCATGGTGGTTTTGATTCTACTTTAGAAGAACTTTATTCATCTGTAGCAGCTCCGGCATTAGAAAGAGGATATAATTGCTTAACTTTTGAAGGTCCTGGTCAAGGTGGAGTAATACGCAAACAAAGGATTCCATTTAGATATGATTGGGAAAAAGTGGTATCGCCTGTTGTGGATTTTGCTTTGAGCAGAATACAAGAAGTTGACCCTGAAGAGATAGCACTAATGGGAATAAGCATGGGAGGCTATTTGGCAGCAAGAGCTGCTGCTTTTGAGCATCGCATCGCAGCCTGCATATTATATAATGGTGTTTTTGATGGTTATGAGGCTCTTGAATCAAATCTTCCTAAGTCTTTATTAACTGCGATAGAAAAGGGTAACCGAGAAACTGTAAACACCGTCTTTGATATTCTAATGGAGACTGATACAAACATAAAGTTCAACATGGCACACGGCATGTGGACAACTGGTGCAGATTCGCCATTTGAACTCATAATGAATTCTAAATATTACACTATAAAGAACATAGCGCACAATATCAAATGTTCAACCTTAGTCCTCGAGGCAGAGAAAGACGATTCATTTCCAGGGCAGCCAAGAAAGGTGTATGATGCACTTAGATGTCCAAAGAAATACATTTTGTTTACGTCGGAGGAAGGAGCTGAAGAGCATTGTCAATGTGGTGCTCCAGCGCTTTCAAATCAACGGATATTTGATTGGTTGGATGAAACACTTGCAAAATGAAATTCATCGATCAATAAAAAGGTGTTAATACTCAAGGAAGGAGTGTTAACAATATTTATGCTCATACTTTCCAAAGGCTTGGACTAGAGCAGGGCGAAGGTCGATTGCTAGACACTCTGTCCGACAATAACCTAAAACGACCTTAAAACAATACCGTAGTTCCATAACTGTAAAAAATGGACTGGGTGGGGTTTGAACCCACGACCTCGCAGCTCAGGCTCTGCTGTCTGCTCCCTCATATCTAAAGGTCAGAGCTGTTGGAAGAGAACTTATAACTGCTCTTCAGATCCCATGCTTCACTTTGAAATGCTCATGGTTGTATTGTGTTTGGTGAGCAAATAATCCAAGACTTGCACTCTTCCACTGATCTTAGCTACTCTACATTTTCCTTCTTCAGTTATTATAAGCGCAATCCTAAATGATGAGGGGGTATTGTTCTTGTCATCTATTATATGAAATCATCATCAATACCATAATTGTCATCATCCTAATCTTACTCATTAATTCTGATAGATACCATAAAATATCGCTTCGAAGTCGCCTGTTCTATAGACACAATGCAAGAAAAAGATGAGCGGACGAAGACCTTCATAATAGTTCTTTGTCCTATTTTGCATGCATCAAGCCTCTAGAGGTTTCCTGTGTGCTTGTTTTGATACCCAGTTCCTTAGCCTATACAATGTGATCCCATGCAATGCTAGCGCTAACGGTACAGCCGTGGTAGGAACCAAAATCCAAGGGAATGTCGCCATCGTAGAGGCTCTGAATTCCGGTGTGGTTATGACGCCTAGAGTGACAGCATTGATCAGATCTGCAATCCCTAGCACACTCCACACCAAGATAGCGTACTTTGACCAACTATACCCTTTCCAAAGGAAAATGGCGAAAGGGATTGCCGTCACTCCTATGAGAATATCTCCAACCCCAGCAGGTATCGCAAAAGCTGGATCTAGGAGTCCTTGAGTCATTCCCCATAGGAAAGCTATTCCACCTATCCTCCATGTATGGACAGCTATTAACAGATATGTTATCTTGTTGTATTGCATTTGTTTTGAATAGTCACTAAACGCTTTCATTTGTATACTTGCTATCAAATGTATAGTTTATAAGTCTCACGTAACCAGATCCATAGTTAGTTACTAGGTAGAGAGGCGGGATAAAAGCAGATATGACAGAGAGAAAATGTTCAATGATAGAAATTGTTTACAACAGTCCTGAGCTCAAATCATGTCCGATTGAAGCAACTTTCAAAATCATAGGGAAAAAATGGGCAGTTCTAATCATTAGGGAAATATTTAGAGGCACGACTCAGTTTAACCGCTTTTTGGAAAGCATAGAAGGCATAACACCAAAAGTTCTCACTGAGCGACTGCGTGAACTACAAAAGTTTGGGATTGTTAGGAGAAGAATTGTATCAGAGTATCCAATCAGAGTTGAGTATGAGATGACAGATCTGGGAAAAGAGTTCGAGCCAGTTTTGCTTGCTGCAGCTTCATTTTCAATGAGAAATATGCCTAAAATCATTTTCAAAGACGGCAAACCTAGAAACCCTGCTGATTTCTTGACGCAGCTATCATAAGGAAGAAGGCAGCTTTCGAATTAACATGCTGACCCGCTGCTCCGCACATCATGGTTTAGCCCGTCATCGAAGAACCATTCAAAGGGATCTGACTTTTCTATAACTGTAGATACGCTAGCTGCCTCAAAGGAACCTAAGGAGGATTACTTTAAAAGAGGCCGGCTTTTGGACAGAAGTTGTGTTGCAGGGATTAATGAGGTGCGCATAAGGAACCTCAAGACGATTCTGTTAAACGTTGCCGGCTTTTCGATTGGAGGAATGTGCCTGCACTTCTTTATCACTACGAGCTCCTCCATATTAGGAATTCCATTGTATTGATGTGCATACTCTGCCAACGGTATCGTCGTGTCATTTTCTCCCCACATGAGAAGAGTTGGAGCAGTGATACTAGAAAGCCTCCCGCGTAGGTCTGGAGCATACCTTATACCCAATAAAGTAGACATGAACGCGTACTTTGCATTAGGAAGACTCATTCTGTTCACAAAGTCCATCAATATCTCTTGATTGATGGCATTGGGATCATAGACCATCTCTCGGAACGTCTCATAGACACGCTGATACTCTGGATATAGGGCAGC
>JBJMEE010000092.1:0-6021 GCA_045809585.1 Nitrososphaera sp.
TTAGTCATCTTTAGTATACATTGCAACTATATGAGTAAGCATGAAGAAGGTTGTACAACTATGTCAAGATCGGGCACTTTTTATCAAGCTGCATTAGAAAAAACACCCTTAGCCCTCAAGTCATTGAGCCTGTCTATTAAACTACCCTCAGTTATTCGTGGACGCTAAAGGTTTGGAGTATAACCCTTCCTCAGTCATGACATCCTATGCCAACTTTCTTCCCATTTTGATGCTATGGTAGTGAATTAAGGTAATTCTCGGAACAATCATCTGAGCAAAACTCCAAAAGGCCTATGACAGAGCTTGAATATAATACACCCTGGCTAAGGTTTTGAAATTCTTTGCCGCATGATTTACATGCTTTTATCATATTTTCCTTTTCCTCTTCTTCCTATTACATTATTCCATCAGCAGTCAGCCTTAAGGTTCTTTGCATCGTTTACTGCTCTGTTGCTCCGAGAAGAGAAAGAAATAGGCACGGCTGTTTATATGTCCGTACAGACATATGAAGATCAGTAGGAGTAGAGATATATTTTCATTGGCGACAATTAGACTTTACAAGAGAAGCTCAACATTTGTGGAATTGCCTATTTTAGTAGAAGAGCTTAGCAACGTTGGATTGTCTGATACTTTAAAAAAATACTACAGCGAACCCGTTGAGCATGAAGCAAAGAGCATAGTTGCTGGGCCTAGCTTCATACAGTATCTGAACAAATTGTTCAGAACTCAAATAGCAGCTGGAGATGTACTACAGTTTGAATCTGACAGTCAAGACAAGTATTTCATGTTCTCATTGACTGGGACATGGGATGAGATAATCAAGCTGCAGTGACAAACCCGCTGAGCTCTTGATAGGCGGTAGTAGCAGTAATAGTAGTTGTTCTCAGTAAATGATACTTGCACATGCACACACCTATTTGTGCTGCCACAGACGGTAATAATAAAAACCCAAACCAATGCAAGTACATAAACAGACATATACGCACATACGTACCCCAGCAAAATATCTAAAGAGTGCAAATGACTGAAATGCATAACTAGATTGGTTAGGGATACGACTGGACCCTCGAGATGTACCTGGACGGATACTCAATCCGACATACTTACTGCAACATCGATTTATACAGAACTCTCAAAGCTCAATAGTTTTTCCCTTGTTGCATACAGTGGTCCTAATCCGGGAGGCCAATTCAAATGCTACATTTTTACCTAAGCTCTGAAGCTTCTATTCTCAAATCCCACCGAGTCCTCTGTCTTATCAAAAGTTGTTTGCTTATTATCCATAAGCCAAACATAAGCCAAAGAGAGGAACGTCGATTTATTCACTACACAGACAGAGTGTCTAAGATTGAGTCAATGTATAGTCAATGTATGCAATTCTACCGCATAGCAATGGTTGACTAATATAGCTTTTTGAGAATGGATAAAGCTGCATCTCGATCCGTAAAAGATACTCTTTCCTATCGTGTCTTTTATTAGGCTTCGACTTCTTTATGTGACTAGATAGTAAGGCATTTCGTGGATGCGCGAAGATTAGCAAACGGTTCAACCAGAGATGTCCACTTTTTGCAGGTAGATAAACATCATCTATAACACTTACATGTATTGCTTGCTGTTTACATTTGTACAAGATATATGTCTTCAAGCGATCGTGACAGCAAGAACAATAGCACACGAACCTTAAAAGTTGCTGAAGCTACGTCTCGAGATGTCGGAAGGAGAATAGGAAGAGTTGATCCGAAGGTAGCCAGTGAAATGAGATTATCTACAGGCGATGCAATTGAAATTTCAGCCGGCAAAAATAAGAAGACTGCTGTCCTCCATTGGCCTGCTTATCCCGAGGATTATGGAAGAGGGCTAATTCGCGTTGATGGATATACGAGAAATAGACTGGAAGTTGGCATCAACGACACTGTAGACGTTAGGAGAGTCGAAACAAAAGAGGCTCAACAAATTACGCTTGCACCCACAGAGCCCTTGCGCATAATGGGTGCGGAAGACTACCTTGCCAGCTTTTTAGAAGGCCAACTCGTTACAAAAGGTGATACCATTCCACTCAATGTTATGGGACAGCGAATTAATCTTGTTGTGATATCTACCACACCCGGCGGGCCTGTCCTTATTTCTCAAAACACCGAAGTAGTTGTTTCTGAAGAAACTGCAGAGGCCGTCGCAGCAGCAAAAGAAGGTGAAATCCCGTCAATTACATACGAAGACATTGGAGGACTTAGAGATGAAGTCACGAAGGTAAGAGAAATGATAGAGCTGCCACTGCGCCATCCTGAGCTTTTCAGAAGACTTGGAGTCGAAGCACCCAAGGGTGTTATTCTTCACGGGCCTCCAGGTACTGGTAAAACCTTGCTTGCAAAGGCAGTAGCCAATGAAACCAACGCCAATTATTACACTATTGGAGGTCCCGAGATCATGAGCAAATACTATGGAGAAAGTGAAGAAAGACTGAGAAATGTTTTCCAAGAAGCTCAAAAGAACGCGCCATCGATCATATTCATAGATGAGCTTGACTCGATAGCTCCTAAGAGGGAAGAAGTGAGTGGCGAGGTAGAAAGGAGAATTGTTGCACAGCTGCTGTCTCTAATGGATGGGCTCAAAGCAAGAGGCAAAGTAGTAGTTATTGGCGCAACAAACAGAATAAATGCGATAGACCCTGCACTGCGACGACCTGGCAGATTTGATAGAGAAATTGAAATTGGCGTTCCTGATAGAGACGGGAGGCTGGAAATACTTCAGATATACATACGAGGGATGCCTCTTGCAAAAGACGTTGACCTAGAAAGGCTAGCAGATATCACTCACGGCTTTGTGGGAGCAGACCTTCAGGCACTAGCACGGGAGGCTGCAATAAGGGCTTTGAGACGCATTTTGCCTGAAGTAGATTTGTCTGCAGAGAGCATCCCAGCCGAGATACTTAACAAGATAATCGTCACGATGCAAGACTTTATGGACGTAGTTAATGAGATGGAGCCCTCTGCTATGAGGGAGGTATTCGTTGAAGTTCCAGATGTCAAATGGAGTGACATCGGCGGTCTGGAGACGATAAAACAAGAATTGCGGGAAGCGGTAGAATGGCCGCTAAAGTATCAAGGAATATTTACTTATGCTGATGCGATTCCCCCAAAAGGCATCCTTCTGTACGGTCCACCTGGTACAGGAAAGACACTAATGGCAAAAGCAGCAGCAAATGAAAGTGAAGCCAATTTTATAAGCATAAAAGGACCAGAGCTTCTCTCAAAGTGGGTCGGCGAGTCAGAAAAAGGTGTTAGAGAGATATTCAGAAAAGCAAGGCAGGCAGCACCATGCATTATATTCTTCGACGAATTAGATGCCATCGCCCCTGCCAGAGGCGGCGACTTTGGCACCTCTCACGTTACAGAACGAGTAATTAGCCAGATGCTAACAGAGCTGGATGGTCTTGAAGCCCTGAGAAACGTAGTAGTGATTGCTGCAACTAACAGGCCCGATATTATAGACTCTGCACTGTTACGACCTGGCAGATTTGACAGACTTCTGTATGTAGCACCACCTGACTATGAATCAAGAAAGCACATAATTAAGATTCACACAAAGAAAAAGCCACTAGCTGATGATGTTAATGTTGACAACCTTGCAGCAAAAATGGACGGCTACACTGGTGCAGACATCGCGGCCGTGGCATCAGCAGCGGTAATGCTAGCTCTAAGAGAGCATATATCAAAATACAAAGAACCGCAAGAAGCTGAGAACCGCGCTAAGGAACTTAAGATACATATGCGACATTTTGAAGAGGCGATGACAAAAATTAGGTCTTTATCAGCTCAGGAATTAGATATGTACAAAGTGATAGCGGAACGATTTGGCAGACCTTCTTCTCTCTCTCCTAGCCCGACCACTTCTCCAAGTGCTATTGCATGAAATATTTACAAGAATCCATCTGAGCCTGATGAGGCTTTGGTACTATACTCGTCACATATGAAGTAAATTAATGATTGCCTAAAAGATTGCTTTTCTTCTTCCTTGTCTCACCCTTACGCCTGATCATCGTTGCCTTCTGTATTTTCTAGGCAATATGAGATATTGAGAAGGAGATATATCCGTTAGTCTCGTACAGAGATTTCGTTATATAATCGTGCGAAAGCTTCTGAAACTTGATCCCATGTAGGAAGCGTCCCGGCGTAGGCTAATGCTTGTCGCTCTTGTAAGTGACGTTCTTCAGGATGCACAAGGAGCCGAACTACGTTATCAGCAAAACCTCTCGCTTCATCTGCAACGACTACAGCTCTATGGGTTGATAGATCTAATCCTTGGGCTCCAATAGAGGTACTGACTATGGCTTTTCCATGGCCTAATGCTTCTAACACCTTTACTTTTACCCCACCACCGATCCGCAAAGGACAAACCACAACATCAGCGTGTTTGTAAAAAGGAATGAGCGAAGTTACACGACCACTAACTTCGATATGTCTATTTGATCCTAATGAGCAAATTTCTGAGGGTGGGGCGTTACCCACAAGAAACAGTTTTACTTTCGGTACCTCCTTTAAAATGAGTGGGAAGACATCTCCGCAGAAGTACAGCGCTGCATCAACATTTGGCTCATAAGCGAAATTACCGACAAAGAGCACAGTAGGGGAATTATCAGTGATGACAGGATGCTCAAAACTACTGGATAATAATGTGTTGACATCATCTATCTTTTTCTGGTGGTCACTGCCGTTGGGAATCAATCTGACATCAATATTTGATTCTAGTCGTTCCATAATGATTTTATCTTCTTTAGTAAGGGCAACACATACTGTTGCTCGCTTCCACATTAATTGCTCCCATTTTAGAGTCTTAATATATTCAGACCAAAAGTAAGATTTTTCTTCTTCTCTTACTGCTACCATGAACCGTTGTAATGCAAGTAAGTGCTCTATGTTATGCTCGATCAGAAGAATAGGAACCTCCACTTTGGTGGGAAGATGCTGTAGAAGGTAATATCCTTCAATATGTACAACATCGAAGGATTGGTTTTTTAGCAAAAAAGAAATGTAAGAACTCGCTTCTTCAGACATATGCTTTTTCATTTGATGCGGATATTGTGAATAATATTGCTGCTTAGTGGTCGGCGCCTCGGCTTCAAATAAATTGATGTGTCTACAATACTGCAATAAATCGTTGATATACATACTATCTGCTTCCCAAGATTTTGTTATAGAGCATAAATGTATGTCACAACTTCTTGATAACCGGGATATCAGTTCAAATTCGCGCCTACGACCACCGCTAAAAGGAGGGTAAGGTAAATGTGCGGTCAAGAATAGTATTTTCATCACTCAAGAATTCGCATCCAATCTTGAATATATTTTTGATGATAGTTAGTGTCAAGTATATGATTAGCACTATGACATAGAATATATGCTGATGCTGACTATAGTTTTAATCAAGCTGATCATGTAAGTTGTGCTCTTTCTGCAACGATATCACTTCTTGGACCGACGCCAATTTTACTATCAAAGTCCTGAGTCTTGATCATGCTATGAGCAGTCATTTCCCTCTGGTTGATATTTTCTATTTTCTTTTTTGATTTGCCCCAAATTGCCATAAGAATAAGACAGGCAAAACTCATAAACTCGGGTATCATGAATATCCATAGGCTCCTTTCACGAGGAGCATAATAGACGGCTAAGCTTAGTATAGGTCCGCCAGCAAGACCCGAAGATTCCAAAGATTCCGATTACTATTACTGTGCTAACGGTGATTATTCTTTTTTCACTATCAAAAATATACGACCCGTTGGTCTGAAACCATTTTGCTATAATTAATTTGGGACGGTATTGCTGCTGAATCTGATGTAACATCCTTTTGCGCTTGAAGATTAAGTTGGATTACCTTAGAATTACGAGCCCTATTCCATAAATCAAAAAACAACACAATATGTTATTATTCAACGAACAACGTTAGACAACAACAAGAACAATGGCATCAATGTCCGAAAAGGAAATAAGGAGGTTCCTTATGCAAGGCACATTTACAGGAAAACTT
>JBJMEE010000093.1:0-7407 GCA_045809585.1 Nitrososphaera sp.
CTAAACAGAAAATTGGATGTCACATATGATAGCGTTGCCTAGGCTAACAACTTCATAGGAACAAAAAAATAATTAGTTGGATCGGGGACATAATTATTATGTCCGCTCTGAATAGTTCTCATGCATTTCTATTATTCTCGAATAGAAGTTTTTCTTAATAATTGTCACCTGCTAAAAAAGCGAATATGCAAATGCTGCTGCGTTATGTGGTGGGGGAATATCCTTTACAAATGGTTCAACAATGCAGCGATGAAAATATCTGCTGTAACTTTGAGGACATAAAATACACAAAAAATACACACCATGACCCCTTATTTTTTCGATATAACTATAACTGTTGCCATGAATTTCAGCTGTTCGCTTTTTATGGGTGAAGTCACACTAAGCTATTCCATCCTGACCAGCCCTTGTACTTATATCTAAAGTCAAAGTTGTAAAATTTCCGACAAAAAATAGATTCACATTTTCTAGGAGAGGTCAATACAGCAATTAAAATAGCATAATATGTGTTGAAAGGTCAGCTATGAGAGGCAGTACAGTAACATACACTTTTCTGTTAGAAAGATGTTATGGCAATTTTTTTTAGTAATCTTGGCCTCGTACAAACATTCTAAATATAGCTCGTGCCAATCGGCTATTGAACTAATGGGAGACGAGGAGGTTATTATCAGTAAGGGGAGCAAAGCCTGCTCCCATGGTGGCATTTATTCAGTAGATCCTCGTCTTGTCAGACTCGATTGTAGCTCAAGCATTAATCCTCTTGGTACTCCCAGAAAGGCCATAGCCGCTATCAAGATGAACATCAACTCGCTTGCCCAGAAGTATCCTGACCCTGACTGCACAGATCTGAAGAAAAGCCTGTCTCACTACCTAGGCATTGACGCAGAATGGATAAGCGTGGGAAATGGAGCAATAGAAGTTATCTATTGGTTTGTACAGGCAGCCGCCTTTGTAAAGAGGCGCGTAGTTATCCCTGCACCAACTTTTTGTGAATACGAGCTTGCATCTCAGAAAGCGGGCGCAGATGTGACATTTGTACCGCTGCATAATTTTGAACTTGAGGCTGATCAAGTAATTGAAAAAGCAAGAGGGGCTGATGCAGTATTTCTTTGTAATCCAAACAACCCTACGGGTATTCTTGCCACTAAGCAGATAATGAAAATAATTGAAAATGTTGATAGCTCGACAAGAATCCTGCTTGATGAATGCTTCATTGAGCTAGCAGACAATCCTGACACCAACACGATGATTGAGCAAATATCGGAATTTGATAACCTCGTGATCCTGAGATCACTTACCAAGTCATTTGGACTCGCCGGTTTGAGAGTTGGTTACGGCGTGTGCAATCCAACTCTTGCAAAGAAATTGTCAGCAAATAAGATCCCATGGAATGTAAATGGTCTTGCACAGGTCGCAGGAGTGTATGCTCTATCAGATAGAAGATATCTATCAAAAGCGAGGGCGCTTGTCAAAAAGGAGCGAAAGTTTTTACATGATAATATTGGAAAACTTGACTCGTTTCACCCATTGGAGTCAGACTCAAACTATTTTCTTGTCCATCTCCAAGGCAAGAATTCGACACAATTTAGAGACAGATTACTAAAGAAAACTGGTGTGCTTGTAAGGGACTGCAGCACTTTCACTGGCATGGGAACCCAATATATCAGATTGTCGGTCAAGATGCATAAGGAAAACATGCTATTGTTAAAAGCACTGGAGGCATTTGATTACAATGACTAGTCGTGCCAAGCTTATCATGGTACAGGGCACAACATCTGGTGCAGGCAAGAGCACAATTGTGATAGGATTGTGCAGGCTCTTTTCAGATCGAGGGTACAATGTAGCACCATTCAAAGCACAAAATATGTCCTCAAACTTTTTCACTACATCCAGCGGATCCAAGATGGCACTAGTCCAGGCAATACAGGCAGTTGCAGCAAGAAAAGAGCCTGACCCAAGGATGAACCCCATCTTACTCAAGCCGCTTGGCCAGTATAGAAGCACAGTATTCCTGAACGGTCGCTTTTACTCAGAGATGTACGCAAAAGATTACTATGAGAAGTTTGTGCTACAGCAGGGCTTTATGATGGTGTTGAAAGCACTTGAAAGCCTAAGGAGCGAAAACGATATTATAGTCATTGAAGGTGCAGGTTCGCCCTCAGAGATCAACATTGCAAAATATGATATTGCCAATATGCTGCTTGCACAAGAGGTAGGAGCGCCTGTAATAATAGTAGCCGATATTGAGCGAGGTGGCTGTTTTGCAAGCATCGTTGGCACGACGCAGCTGCTAAAGCAAGCACACAGGGAGTTGGTTAAAGGCTTCTTGATAAACAAGTTCAGAGGTGATATCACGCTTCTAGCACCTGCGATCAAGGAAGTTCAGAAGATGATAAAGAAGAGAATCCTTGGCATACTACCCAAGATCGAGTTCAATTTGCCTGAAGAGGACTCACTTGTTGGCAGCATGACACGCAAGTCAGATGTTCCGCGGGAATCATGGAACTGGCAGATAGACCTTATTGCAAAGGCAATAAAAGAGAGCATCGATATGGAGAGGATGTCAAAGGTTGTGGGGCTCTAGAGATGCTGTTGTATCTCCTCGGGGGGCTTGCCGGCGGCATTGTCATTGATTGGATGTTTGGTGACCCGTCAAATAGGTATCATCCAGTGGCGTGGCTTGGGCAGCTGATCAGCTTTTTTCTACCTCGGATTAAAGGAGGGGCTGAAAAAGCCAAGGGAACGATCTTTGTCATTTCACTCGTTATAACAGTAGCTTTGACAGTCCATTTTCTTGTATTCTCAAGCAGGTATCTTGCAGGACTCGTTGAGCTTGTCGTTGTGTCTGCCATAATATTGAAGATTACGATTGCAATGAAGGGCATGGAGATGCATGTCAGGGCAATCATGAACTGCCTAGAAGCTTGCGACTTGGAATCCAGCCGGCATAACCTGTCAATGATAGTGAGAAGAAAAACTGATGACCTTGATGAGCAGCACATCCTCTCGGCAACTATCGAATGCATAAGCGAGAGTACAGTCGACGGCATTACGGGACCAATCTTCTATTTTTCACTTTTTGGTCCTGCCGGCGCTTTTGCCTACAGGGTAATAAACACACTCGATTCTATGGTTGGCTACAAGGATGACTATTTCAAGGATATTGGATGGATGTCTGCAAGGCTTGACAGTGTTGCAAACTATATTCCTGCAAGAATAACTGCATTCTTGATGGTTGTATCGGCCAAGATACTTGGAGCTGACTGGAAAAACTCGCTTAACATTCTACAACGAGACCATGGCAAGACATTCAGCCCCAATGCCGGCTACCCTATGGCCACTATGGCAGGGGCATTGCGTGTAAGGCTTGAAAAGATAGGGCAGTACACTCTTGGCGACAATCAAGAGCCTGTTACACTCAAGAAATGCAAGGAGGCAATCTCAATAATGAAGCTCACTACGCTGCTCTTCTGCATTGTAGTATCTGTCCCAGTAATGTCAGTTCTATATCTGGCCGGCTGGTGGGGGCTCGTGCTTGGTATCACTTAACCCCATCCTGTCGGTGCTTGCATTTTTGACGATATTGCCTGTGGGCAAGCAGAAGCAGGATATCTATTACATTGCCAAGAACATGTACATGTTCCCGGTTGCCGGCCTTGTTATAGGCACGATTATTGGTGTAATGGCTCTTGGGATTTCCAATTT
Source organism: Nitrososphaera sp. (assembly GCA_045809585.1). Taxonomy (GTDB): domain Archaea; phylum Thermoproteota; class Nitrososphaeria; order Nitrososphaerales; family Nitrososphaeraceae; genus Nitrososphaera. Next base: position 3,706 of record JBJMEE010000093.1, read on the forward strand.
CTTGCATCCTCTGCTCATTGGGTTTTTGATCACTGGGGGCCTTATAGTATTAACCGGGGTCCACCACACCGACGCCTTGGCCGACTTCGCCGATGGGCTGATGACTAAAGGCAGCAAGGAGGCCAAGCATAAGGCTATGCTTGATCCTGCAGTTGGCTCAGCAGGAGTGGCGGTGCTTGTGATGTATTTTGTAGGCATGATAATTGTATTCAATATCGGCTTTGGGTCCGGCTTGGCGATTTTTACTAGTATCATAACAGCAGAGGTAATAGCCAAGTACGTGATGGTGCTCCTTGCTAACAGGGGTCTGTCTGCCTGGGAGGGATTTAGCTCTCCTTTCATTGTGGCCATGAAGGACAGGTACAAGATACTTGCGGCCACCGGCATTATGGTTGTGATTGTAGGAGTTGCCAGCAGCTATGCCGGCTTTGTCGCACTGATCATCTCCCTTATTCTTGCACAGCTCTTGAAGTATCTTTCTAGCAAAAGCTTTGGAGGCATATCTGGCGATGTTCTAGGTGCATCCAATGAGATAACCCGTCTCTCTTCCCTTATGGTGCTGTCAACCTTGTCGTCAATGCCGCAGGTGATATCTTTTTTTTGATAACTGCCGTAATGTGCGGCGGCAGGGCAAGTAGAATGAAAAATGCAGGCATGGAAAAGCCACTCCTAAAAGTGGATGGTGTTGCAATGGTCGAGCGCGTAATTTCAGCCTTGGCCAACTCAGATAGGTTTGACCGCATTGTTGTGGCAATCTCGCCCAATACTCCAAAAACAAATGAATTTCTGAAATCAAAAGGCATCGAGACAATTGAGACAGCAGGTGAGGGTTACTCTCAGGACCTATCGCAGCTGCTTTCAAAATTAAAACCCCAAAAGGTCATGGCAGTCCCGGGTGATATTCCACTATTAAATTCTCATATCGTCAACGAAATCCTTAATTCTATAGCCGACGTGCAAGAGCACGAGCCAGCGATTTCGATAATAATTAAAAAAGGATTTGTAGAGCGGATTGGTGTGAAGCCAAGCATCATAGTATTGGATCAGTACTGCCATTCTGGCATCACTATATTTAACACGATGGCTGTCGGCACTGAACCAGTGAAAGAAGACTATTTGGTCATGAACCGAAAAGAAATTGCCCTAAATGTGAATACTAAGGAGGAGCTTGAGCTGGCAGAAAAATTACTGGTCTAGAACCTCTAGAACTTTACCAATGATGTTGGCCCTGCTGCCTGAAGGCTCTGCCAAAAGCTCGCCGCACGATTTGCAATTCCTATTGATGGTCGTATGCGAAAACACTATTGTCTTTTCGCCGCATTTTGTGCACTGAACAGATAGAAATGAGCTCCTCGGCTTTGGAATCATCATGCTTTCTCGCTTCATGCCGCTGTTCTCATATCTCCAGCTTGCGAATCCTTTGACCCTGCTTCATTGTCTTGTACTGACATGTTTTACAAGTATAGCGTAAAGTCATTTTCTTGGTAGTCTTGGCAGTTCTTTTAAGTTCTGGGAATTTCTGTCCGCCATATCCTTTCTTGTCCTCAGCGTGCCTGAGAGTGCCTTCGGCCCCTGCCCTCTCTTTACCTCTCTTGTATAGGGCTATGCTCTGGACCCTATAAGTCTTGCAACGGGGGCAGAATTTGCGCATCTCTTTCTGCATCTTCATATATGATCACCTGATGCTTGAAAAGGGTAATTTAATGTATATATACCTAAGGGGTTTTCGGCCAGCCTATAACAGCAAATCTAATATACTAAGACTTACAAACCCTTCAGCAGTATGATACCGGGTTTCTTCGAATCCATCATCCAGCAGTCAATCGACCCAAGAGCATTTCCAGTATGGATACCCCTGACGTTTGGACTGGTCGTAGGACTGGCTTACGTAATTGCTTCGGCCGCCAGGCGCAGCCGATAAAAAACGGCGCCTAACCCTTTCTTTTTATAAAATAGCTTAATGGCCAGCCTTGAGTGTGATTTTTGTTCTGGGACTTGCCGAATAATCCCAAGTACAAAAAAATGATTCTAAAAAAAAGCAACTGCGCTATCAAAGGCTGGTTTGTTATTTGTTGATCTAGGAGGAAAACCGGAAAGAAAGTTTAGAACATAAAAAGATATATAGTTATTAATTATATTTCTTCCTCTATTTGTTTCATCTTATCAAATTCTCGAAACCAAGTAGTTTTGATTCTGGACCCGAATTTTGTTCTTCTTCTATCTTTAGTAAGTCTTCTACTATGACTCCAACTGATCAACTTGTGACATGCAGTCGCTTAGTTGCTCGTAGCAGTAACACGGAATTGCCATCAGTAATAGATAGAGCCTTACAGGCTGAACCGCATATAGGAGCAAGCGGAGATGAAGAGTCTAGGAATATCAAACATCATCTTATCAACCTTCTTTCGATGTGATTTGCTAGGTGAATTACGAAACGGCCTCCATTTCGCCTTCTCTAATTCAAGCACAATCCTAAACGACGGTATTGATCTGCCATTTTACCATGAAATCACTCAATAATGCTACTCCTACTCTACCACCATCCCAATCTCAACGAATGATAAACTCCAAAAAGAGGTTACTACAGCAAATACTAGCTAGAACCAAGGGGAGGGAGAGGGGCTACACCTTCACGTGAGTTTAGCCGGTACTTTCGTGAAGTCATCTTGAGAGAATATTTTATAGAATCATTAATCCACAACTTTTATGTTAGTGTGGACTATCTCTTCTCGTCTAACCATTATGAGAATGTCCTCATCTACGGCCAGAGTGCTAACTGCAACAATAGCAATAGCAACCGCTGTCATTCTTTTGGCTTCCAATTTTACGATAACTGACGCACAACAATCACTGACCAGTCAACCGTCAGTAATTGAGAATGGAATAACAACAGCAACAACAGGTACAACATTTCAAAGCACAAATGACAGCTTCAGTGTACAGGTGCCACAGGGCTGGGTAATTCAGGATCTGAACAATACAGGCTCTTCGTTGTTAGAAGAGTCAACGCGAGGTTATGGATTACTAGCACAACTCTGTCCAGAGGGACAACAACAACAACAGCGACAGGTAGCACCACCTACCAATGCTACTGGCGGCACCACCACCACAAACAGCAGTAGTGATGCTGGTGGTACCAGCAACTGTCAGGGAGCTCAAGAAGTGATATACATTATTAGATATCCTGACTTGGACACAAGAATTCAAGCAGCTAGTAACGTTACTACTGCTGCTACTAACAACAACAGCAGTAGCAACAACAACAATATGACAACTGACAATGTTCTATCATATCATCTACAGAAGCTTCAGGAAGTTGGTTACAGGAGCATCCAGATTGTAAACAGTACAGATATGATATTAAATCTTACAAATTCGCAGACGAACCAAACAATAGCGACAGTGCCAGCCAAGCTTGTAGAAATGACATACAGCACTAACTCTGCTCCAAATGAGACAAGAACCGGATATTTCATTTCAACTGCTACTAATGCAACACCACCTGACCTAGGGACGACAAAGGGATACACTATCTTTTATGAAGCCGGTTCTGATGCAGCAGAAATAACAGCCGCAGATGGCGGTTTATCGCTGCTACCACCAACACCAGCCGGGGCGGTATTTAATTCGTTTGAGTTAATCGTAGCACCAGAAGTAGCACAGGCAATAGCACTAGAGGCACAAGCAGCCCAGACAGCTGAA
>JBJMEE010000094.1:0-11705 GCA_045809585.1 Nitrososphaera sp.
AAAAGACTGGGAGTACTACATGCCTTGCAGAAAGCATCACTACAAGGAGTAAATGTCAGAGTCATCTGTCCAGTTACGGACGTTAGTGCCGAAATCATTGAACGGTTAAGAGTAGAATCACAGATAAAATTAGCTAAAGGAAATGAAAGTGAATCTGGTATTATGATAATCGATTCCTCCCGCTTTATCAGTGCAGAATTGGTAAATCCTACATCAGAGACGTTTTCAGAAGCTATAGGTATCGCTCTGTACTCTAATAGCAAGCGAAGCACTAGCATGTTGCGCTCATTTTTCAATTCACTTTGGAACCAGGCTGAACTATACAAGCGTCTGGAACTTCAGGAGAAGATGGAGAAGGAGTTTATCAACATGGCGGCTCATGAAATACGTACTCCAGTGCAGCCATTGCTTGGTATGACAGATATTCTCATGTCTCAATTCGAGGAAGAAGAAGTAGTAATAGTAGAAGAACATCAAGAACGCGGTAAGAAGAAAAAGATCGCAGTGACAAAGGAGGAGATCGAAATGATTGCGCGCAATGCCAAAAGGCTGGAGCGACTGACTTCAGATATTTTAGATGTATCTAGAATTGAAAGTAATACTCTTAAGTTAAGTGAAAAACTGATTGACCTTAACGAAAATATAAGAATTGTAGTTAATGATGAAAAAAGCGCCATCCCAAAAGGAAAGGAGCTGAAAATTATCTTTGACCAAAGGGAAAGCGCACCATTAGTCGTTAAAGGGGACAAGTCGAGATTATTTGAGGTCCTAACAAACCTAATAGGTAATGCAATCAAATTCACCGATTCAGGAGGCACAATTACAGTATCTGTCGAAAAGAGCGGCGCTGAAAATGAAGCTTTGGTGAGTATCAAGGACACCGGTAATGGAATTGATAGAGAGATACTGCCAAGATTATTCACTAAATTTGCATCAAAAAGCGACAATGGTACAGGATTGGGATTGTATTTGTCAAAGGGCATAATTGAGGCTCATGGAGGTAAGATATGGGCGGAGAATAACACAGACGGAAAGGGAGCTACCTTTAGATTCACACTTCCACTGAGAAATTAACAATTTTCTAGCTAATAATCTAGATGGGGAAATGTAGGTGATTGTTTAGCAACTATTTACTTTTTAGGGTAGTTCTTGTTGCTGACAGGCTCTTTAGTTTAGGCTTTAACCTTGCCCTAGTGACTAGCTGGTCATGAAAGACGGAAAGCGGCAGAGACTTCCCCGCATATACAAGGAGATGTGTCCACAGACGTACAGAGACATACATACAATCACATACACACGTTGCCTGCGTCATGTAATCATGTGGAATAGGGATTTTTCATTTGTGGTATCTTGTCTTTCATACTGCTTAGACGAAATCATGTCATTGTATCTACCATCCGCAGCTCCCTGCCCTTTTTCAAGTCCACTAGAGGATAGAGAAGATTAAGGCAAGCAATTCAAGAGGCAGCATAGGTAGTCGGCACCTCGGAGCAATTGCAGCGATTAGTCACGGCACGATGCCAGCGCGGAGGTGAGCTGACAATTGTTGCATCGAAGGAATCATAGAGAGACCAACTCTTGCTGCATGCTCGACATGCATTAAAATGAAAATACCACCATTGCGGAGACTCTTCTCATGGACGTAGGGCCTCTACTAGGCCAGCCGTATCATTGAATAACCGGAATTCTGTAAATCTCCCATCACATAGAGACCATAAATGAACAAACTCAATCTCATTTGGTCGCCCTGTAGGCTTGGTTTTCCCCTTTGGTATCCAAGCACTACAACCTTGGTGCCTTGGGCTATATAATCCCGCAGCTCAAACTGTCGGGGTTCAAGGGATTCGCCAACAGCCATGAAGAATTCTGCAGCTCCCTTATGTAAGTAGTGAACACCAGCCCAGGGAAGGAGTCCTGATGGCGAGGGTCCATGGATAACTGCGTCATGGGTAAACACATCTAATAGAGAGAGGATATGTCACGGCGCCTGAAAGCACCATATCATTGCTTTACTGTATTGACGTTTTTTCCTTCTTCTTCCTTGGTCATTGTTTATTGTCTACGAATTTCATTCTCGAAGTTTATAAGAAGTATTATAGCATTTCGGTGCCTTAAGGTAACTTTCTTCATCATTCATTCTAGCAAGATAGCAATTCTTCTGCGCAAGCAGAGCCTGCTGTTGTTATGTCCATCCTCCCTTCTCTGAAAGAAGTACACACCAATCTATGGAACTTGATCCTCCGACACGCTAGCAAGTCCCTGATAGTGAAATTATTCCATTAGCCGACGTTGTCGTAGACCTCTGAGAGCTACCAACAAGTCCGTTCTTTACTACCTCTACATCTAATGTACCGGATCTCTCGTCTGACCTTTGCACAGTTATCGAGTATTTGCCGTCAGTTTTACATGTAATTTGTATTGTCCTGTCGCCAAAGCCATCTATCGAATGTGAGCCAGACCCGCTATCCTCTATATCAACTGACCAACCGCCATCGGATTTGATGACTACGTCTGCAGTGTTTAGATTTTTTCCTCCAACGCCCATTATCTGATTATTATTGTCCCTTCCGGAAGCATATAGCCCAACTATGATGGCTAATACTACAATAATAGCAGCTGTTACTAGAGCACTTTTTCTTATGGTAGCATCATCATCCTCCTGTTAGATCATCCTCAGGCAGCAGAGAAAGTTTTGTATGCGCGTGTATATATCATGATATACCCTGTGACCGCATATGGTGGTTATAGCACTATGAAGGTTCTATTGAATAGATTCTCCGAAGGAGTATTATTCTTTCTTCATAGTTAGATATCTCAAACGAGATTGTTATTGCAGCGAGGGTCATTGAGTGTACCTTGTTATATAACTGCGAATAGGATTTGCTGCTAGCACATTCTATGCACATAGTAGCGGGTAATACTCGTTGAATGATCCTCTGCCCATCAACAGAAAATCAATTTGCAATATTTGATCCTCTCTTACAAAGATTATATAATATCCATGAGCCGCTATATAGTATCTTTGAACCTTAAAGAGGTAAACGAAATCTTTCGCCGAGCCATCATCAGAGCTTACTTTGAACCTGAGCTGCTAAAGATGGACTATCGCAAATCAAGCATAAAGCACCCATTGATTATAGACGATGGCCTGACAGTAGAGGACATTTTGCATCTATATTTTGACATTTCAACTGGCATCGACTACCCTGATGGCGATGAATGGTTCACAGTAGAATACTTGCTGCCATTCAACGTCAAGCTGCCAGACAACCTGAAAGGGCTAGATTATTTTACCACCCTGTCTATTTCGGAAGGAAAGCACTTTTGGCGCCACCGCGAGCTAATAAGGTTCAAGATGGGCAAGTCAAAACGGCTATCTGAGTCACTCACATTTATCGACAAAAAATACAAAGAGCTCAGCAAGGCTATCCATGATTCACCTGTTATAAATCAGCTCAAATGAGAAGATAAGAAAGCGAGAAAGACAGGCATATATGGAATAATAATATAATCAATTATTATTTTACTGTTATTTTTATTTTGTTTTCCATTCGTTATTCTTGAAAAGGTAGTTGAGGCCACTCGTCCTAGCAACAGAGGGATTCCATTTGTGGCTGGCCTCGTCGTAGAAGTACCATATTTCTTCTGCATCTGGCGGTATCAATTGCAATTGGACAGGAATAATGTCTACCAGATATTCTATCTTTTCAATGCCCATTTCAAATTGCCTGTCCCCTTTGCTCTGCAGCGGAAAAACAATACCAATCTTTTTATTGTTTCCAAAGCCTGCGAATCTAATGAATGCTTTGATTCCCTTTCTACCCCGCCTTTTTTTTACATCTTTTATCAAGCCTTTTATCTTAAACCAGCTATCCATGCCGAATTCATGTTGGAAGAATGTCTCGCTGTAGGGGACAGGAAACCCGATTTCAACCATGCTGACGTACTGTGGATCGTCTGATTGCAGCTGCTTTTCTTCTACCTCAAAAGACCGATTTAGAGTATCAAAGATGACTTCGATTTCCCAAGGCGATACGCCATAATGGTAGAATGTTGCCGTACCTAGCACTGAGACGGATTTAGCCTGCAGAAATAATAAAGTCTTTACTGGAGTATCCCGAGAAACTTTGCCAGGTAGATAAGCGATAGTGTCACTACAGAGCCGGCCATCGGCCTCCATGGGATTGGTGGAAGCCTTGGAGCGCTAAGCGTTATCTGGTGGTTGTCAATGACACTCGTAATGTACTGGCGCATCTTTGCATGCCAGATCTGGTATTCAATTTTGTGCTTTTTTAGGATCGACTCTATTTCATAAATGACTGGGGCTCTTACCGAGCGAATGTGTTGTATATACCTGCGAGAAATTTCAACTTCTGCCTGTATTGCGATAAGACCCTGTTGCATCTGAAGCAATCTTACATGTATCTCCCAAGGTGAGACCAGCTTTTTCGAGAAGCCATGACCTATCTGAGTCGGCTTTCTATTTTCCAGCTTGACGCGCTTAAAACCCTCAGAGATCAATGCAGTGATGATTTCGTCCCTCTTTATCTTAACCATAAGGCTGAGTTGGTTAAGCTCGATCTCTTCTTTGTGAATAAAGTCCTGCAAGCCCTTGATGACACTAATTGTCCTTGGATAACTTGTAAGGAATTCGGACATTTAGGTTTTGTAATTAAGATTAGAAATTAGGACATATTAAAACTCTATGCAGGTCTGTTAAATAGTAATCCTCTGGTACCAGCATATTCGAATTCACCGCGCAGGTATATGTCCTGAAACGGCTCAACTGCCATATCTTTCCATGAGAACTTGTCATTTGACCAGACCACATTTGCCCCCCTCACTACGGCAGCAGGAGTAGATTCATCGCTCTCGCCCATCACTGCCACACCCATTGTTGCGAGTCCATCGGCAACTGCCTTAAACGTGACTCTCAGAACATTGCCAAACAAGTCTCGCCGGCCTCTTTGGTCCTCGACTGGCTGAAATCCGGCACACGCTATTGCAACTCCTGTTGTGCCTATACGAGTTGGCATTAACCTGCTGTCTGCTATCACGATACCCACTCTAATTCCAAGCTCGGCAAGAAATTTGAGCTTCAGCTTTTCTGCAGTCTCAAAAGGACTACGTGGATAGAGTATTGCATAGCCTCTTGGAACGTTTGATTTGTCAATGCCGGCGTTTGGAGCTATCATGCCATCCCGAATTGCAAGCAAAAAGCCTGGCACTCCTCTGCTCATCACATAATCAGACTCTCTAAGCACAAGCTCAGCAAGCTTGACATCCATGTGACATTTTGCCGCCAGATCTTTTGCCCTTTTCCCCACCTGAACTTTGTTGAGTTTCACTGTGGAGCCTTCGCTTATTGACACAAACTTACTTGAGATGACTAAAATGTCGTTGTCCTCGTAGTCAAATACTTGTAGGCTCTCAAACAACTCAAACTTAGCTCTCTGAGTTTTGATAGATATCGGCAAGATCTCGACCAAGCAGTATGTCTTGGTAGGTGAGCTCTCTCTTTTGTGCTTTATGCTCAGGCTCCAAAGGTTTTAATCCGTCATGTTTACAAAAACCTCATACACATATTGCGTGAATTGTTTTGGTTGGAATGACAATTACAGAAAAGATACTTGCGCGTGCATCAGGCAAGCAAAAGTTGTCACCTAGCGACGTTATGTTTGCCAAGGTGGACAAGGTCATGCTACATGATGTCTCAGGTCCAGGTGTCATTAAGGTGTTTAGCGAATGGGAAAAGAAGAGAGGACTAAAGCTCAATCGAATCTGGGATCCTGACAGGGTATGGGTCGCAGAGGATCATTTTGTCCCTTCAGCTGACAAAATCTCAGCAGAGAACATCTCCAATCTTTCCAATTTTACCAGACAGTATGGTATCAATAAACATTTCAAGTACGGTCTTGGTCAGTATGGGATCTGCCACACCCTTTCACATGAAGAGGCCTTGGTGCTTCCTGGCGAAGTCTATGTGGGAGGCGACTCGCATACAAACACCACCGGCGCCATAGGCGCATTTGCTGCAGGCTTGGGACACACCGATATAGCATATGTACTTATGAACGGCGAGATTTGGTTCAAGGTGCCAGAGACAATGCTCTTCAAGATCGATGGTATAAAGCCAAACCACATCATGGCAAAGGACATCATATTAAAGATAATTGGTGATATTGGGACTGATGGTGCCAATTACAAGGCGATGCAGTTTACAGGCAGCATAATGAAAGACTTGCCTATGGAAGAGCGCCTGACACTTACCAATATGACTACAGAAGCAGGAGCAAAGAACGGCATCATCGAGCCAGATGAAGTAACCTATGCATACTTGAGCGAAAGAACAGACACAAAATATTCCCCAGTGCACGGCGACCAAGACGCGCAGTACTCTGAAGTTTTCACATACGAAATAGATAAGCTTGAACCTACCGTTGCCAAGCCGTTTTCGCCCGGGAATATTTCAGCCGCAAGAGAGCTGCAGGGAACGGAGCTTAATAAGGCATACATTGGTTCATGCACTGGCGCAAAGCTAGAAGACCTTCGGGCAGCAGCGGAAATCATGAAGGGCAAGAAGGTCAAGATAAGAACAGAAGTGCTGCCTGCGGCGCAGTCAATTTACATGAAGGCATTAAAAGAGGGACTAATCAACATCTTTATGCAAGCCGGTGCAGTTGTGGGGCCGCCTACCTGCGGCGCTTGCTGTGGAGCGCACATGGGTGTGCTTGGCAAGGATGAAGTATGCATCAGCACCACTAACAGGAATTTTCCCGGTAGAATGGGCCACGTTGAGTCAAAGACATATCTTGCATCGCCAATAGTCGTCGCGGCCTCCGCTGTCACTGGCAGAATAACAGATCCGCGTGATGTAAGAAATTGAGCAACAACAATAACAATAATAACAGCGCTAAAAGAATAAGAGGCAAGGTCCACAAGTACGACAGCGACAACATTGATACAGACGTCATCATTCCAGGCCCTTACCTGAAGATACATGACCATAAAGAACTTGCAAAACACGCAATGGAAGGGATTGACCCTAGCTTCCCGGAGAAAGTATCGCAGGGCGACTTTCTTGTGGCTGGCAGCAACTTTGGTTGCGGCTCGAGCCGCGAGCATGCACCAATAGCCCTTTCTCAGACTGGGATCAAGGCAATCCTTGCACAAAGCTTTGCACGAATATTTTACAGAAACTCAGTGGATGGAGGCTATCTGCTCCCGATAGAGATCGACGAATCAACCGTTAAGAAAATGTCTGATGGAGATGAATTAATGATAGACTTAGTGGAGAACAAGATAACCAACATGACGAGAAATGAGCATTACTTGATGAAGCCATTTCCTGAGCTGATAGCAAAAATTGTCGAGGCCGGTGGACTAATCAACTACAAGCCAGACTAATCTTTTTTCGCCACCCACTTGTCACCTTTTTTCTTGTATTCTTTTTTTACAGCAGACCATGCGACTTTGTGAGCAACCTGCTCTTTGCTCTGACGCTTACCTCCGCGTCTCTTTGAAGGGATAGAATACTGTTTTAGAGCATTTTTGTGAGCCTTGGTGTATATTTTCTGAGCGTGAGATGGGAGCGTGTCTATCGCCTTTCTCGTCCTTGGTGATAGGGCTGAGCTAGTGCTTCCACCATTACTACTGATTCTCCTACTGCTCATACTGTTACTGCTCCGCTTGCTACCCGTTGCACTATTATTACTAGTTGTTCTGCCGGTGTTGGTGCGCTTTCCTCTTCTTGATGTACTCTTACGTCTTACAGTAGAAGAAGAAGATTTTCTTGGCATATCGCAAATGGCTCAACATAATATATAATATATGCATGAATATTACATTTCATGACTCGCAAAGGCAGGTTGGAGGAAATTTTCAGCAGGGCGTTGTATGCTGATGACGCGTCACTTTACTCCGTTAGCTATCGCGACTTTGAAAATATTGTAGAAGTGCCGCTGCAAGAATTTCTCAAGCTATCTGAAAACTTTACATTAATACCTCAGAACAGAATCCTGCTCGTCAAAAAAAACGAGCAGGTGCTATATCAAAGGCACGGCTACTAGCGTTCGAGAATCCAGCCTTCCGGCTGTAACCCATTCGATTTGCCGGTGGCAGTTGCATAGCGCCAAATAGAAGTATCATTTTCATCCGCAGTCACACTGGCTCTGATCTTGGCTAGTGCTTCAATTTCTCGCTGCAGGCCTTCGCTCCTAGCTTTGCTAGTCGAGAATTTCTTGCAAAACTGGCAATGCGGATCAAATCTAGCAGTATTGCCGAGTACATCTATAACAGGGTATGCCCTGCATGCAAGCGGGCGGTCGGAATATATTTTGCATTTAAAACCACCATGAGGAGACCTTTCCTTGCTTTCGACTTCAAGAAAAGGGCACAGGTCACCATCCTCATTCTTGCCCATCATCTGGTAGGCGATTATTCGCTCTGGCGAATTTTTACCAACTGCAAGGCGCGGTATTATCCTGACCTTAGTGCCCAAGTTCTTTGCAAGACGCTCTACTGAAGCCTTCTCCTCAGGCAGGAGAAGCACCCCTATCTTGCCATACTCAACAGATGGGTAGTATTCTCTGAAAATACAGCAGTCAGAACATCCTTGCAAGCAGCTGAACTTTTTTTTCATTTGTTTTCCTCTATGCACTGCCATTCAATGCTTTCCGGTGAAAGCTCCTCGTACTTCAAAAATGCAATATCATAAATTGATTTTGATTTCTTCAAAATTTCAAGGTCATATTTTCCGTCGTCCTTTTTCTTTGGGTTTTCTTTGTATACTCCAAACCGTAGAATTGCCCTCTTTTCATATCCTGCTTTAAACCGCTTATAATTGTCAGAGATTTGCACCTTCTTCACAAAGCCAGTGTTGTCCTCTTTATAAGTGGAGCCGCCATAAATTATGAGCCAGTAGCTGTCGCTCTGCTCTACAAACCTAATCTTTATTTCGTCATCTGGCCACCAATTAATGGTCTTTTTCCATAACCGATAGGCAGTCATTTTATCCTCAAAGAGAGGTACAACATTCATGTAGACGTCATGGTAGCGGTATCCTACACCGATAAAGTCCCTGAACCAATAGGTAGGCTTGCTGCTCACCATGTCCATAAGCTTGCGCCACTATAATAAAAAGAAAGGTAAGAAGAAAGTCAACTCTTGGTTGTAGGGATATCCAAGACATAGCTGCCATTCTGCTATGTCTATAGAAATTATTGTTTTCTTATTATCCCTGACACGTCATTTGTTAGAATGGCAACATAACGGTCGAGAACCTTTTGTACCCGTCAAAATATTGTCACGCCATACTGCGGCTTGAGACTCGATTAATTCGTACGATATTACAAACATAAACATATAGAATACTGTGCTTGGATACGGCAATAAAGATTGAGCCATCGATCGTACACAGTCAGGTACTCCTTTTTTGTAATAGAGAAAGCATGAGAGAAAATGCTAGTTGGCCGATGCCCAAGAGACCTAATAGATAGTAGACAGAAGAGTATAAGCACTGAAGTCTAAATATTTCGTCATATTACCTCTTGGAGATAGCAAAGGTCTCTTTAAGCATATATACATATATGCCAACAATTTCCCAAATGCCGGCTGGTGATTTTTTAGAGCAAAGCTGCAATTTAAGGTTCCTTTTCAACCGGCTCTATATGGCATTCATGGCCTCTATGTTCCTTGTCTAGCTGCTGCGCCTCTTCACTCGATATCGGAAACTTTTCTTCGCTCACACCGTGCTTTTCCAATAGCACCTTACCACACGTATCGCAGATGAGTTGCATCAAAATGATACCCATTTTGCTAAGGTCAATCCAGATGGTATTTTAGACAATCTGCTAGCCTATAATACTGCGCATCCTGCCAAATATTCCCTTTCTGCTCTTTTCCTTGTCCTCTACTGATTTGAAACATTCAGAGCACAGAGCGCGTAGGTTGGATGGCCTGTTGTCCTTCAGAGAGCCATTAATGTGCTCAAAATGTGGCGGGACACGTGGACTGAACTTGGTGTTGCATTTCTGGCACCGGTTGCGGGCACGCTCAAGCACGGTCTGCCGGATAGCAAGTGTTAGGTGCTCATACTTTTTCTTATCATAACTCGGAGTGTTTGCGTCACCGAAAAATGACACGCATTAAATAGCATATAGCTTCAACTTATGTCTTACGATTGCGCTATCCAACTTTATATGCAGTTTACCAAGTCTTCAAACAAGCAAAAAATTAAGAGTCATTATAATTAGCCTGAAGAGAAGGATAACGACCACTAGGCAATAGATAGTCAATAGAATTATTTCATGACCCCCTTCTTATTCTTGCTGTAGGCGGTTGGTCAGTATACACATACTGCCAGGTAACTGGACCATATTTCCTCAGGAGACTTCTTTTATTTCTTACAATATTTTAGCACTTCTTGCTACGGCATAGACGTGCTCTTTCAGGTCGCGCTCATAAAGCGAATTCATCTTTTCAATAAGTGTCTGCCGTGCCTGAGCCCTTGATTCCTCCGTGCTGGCTGAGAGGGCAGACGCAAATATATCAGGCAAATTCTCCTTTATCCATCCATCAAGCACAAGATATCTGCTTTCGTTTATCCACATGACCTTGGAGGTAGCTTGGTCGACCTCTTCGTTGAACTTGCCGGTTTCGACTCTATCGATTAGCAAAAATATACAGTTGTTGGGATCAGGGTTGCTGAGTGCATCGCTTGGCCGCCCTGCTGCCCTCCCAGATTCAATACGCTCTATCAGACCGAGCGGTCGGACATAGGTGCCAGCAACATGGACTTTACTGCCATTCACCGACCTGATGCGACCAATAATTATTTTGTTATGTCTTGTGTCTTTTTGCACTACAAAAACATATTGGCCCGCCTTAATCGCTCCCCTGCTGCTAAACATCCATTAGAACCCCTGCTTCCAAATTATATAATGTTATCTCGACCCACCTCTTTGTATGTATTATGGTTTAAAGGATCATAAGTTTTTCATGATCCATTAGTCCTCAAACTAAGGAATTGAGTTTTGGCTACATAATCCGTTAGAATTACATTTATTAACACTGTCCAATAACGTTAGACAAGCCTATGCAGAGATTTGACGAACTCGATATGAGGATTTTATCTGAACTGACCAAAGACGCAAGCATTTCAGTTCCAAGATTGAGCAAAAAGCTCAACGTTAATGCTTCTGTACTTTACAGCAGGATAAAGCGCCTAACAAAACGCAGTTTGATTAAAAATTTCACAGTAATTGTCAACGAAAATATGCTTGGGATAAATGTCAAGGCAACAGTTGGCATAAACCGCGATCCCAAGTTGAAGGAACCCATTCATGAAGAATTAATGAAAATTCCTGAAGTAAGATCACTCTCTGAAGTTACCGGTAGGTTTGACATGATAGTAAACATAAGCGCCCATACGCTAGAGGAATTACATAATGTCGTCATTGCGCGTATTGGCAAGATAGAAGGTATACAAAACACAGAAACATTCGTTGAGATGCAGAGAACCGACAAAGAACCCCTCTATACTGTCCACCCGTCGCTTTCAAGGTACTGACATATATTTTATATAACGCAGCCACCGATTAGAACATGAATTGTCGCTTATACAGCGCAGGGTTACTGAAATGGTTCAGACGCTCAGGCTTGCGAAGAAGACAAGCAAGGACGATTATTTGCAACATCTGCGCCTG
>JBJMEE010000095.1:0-18893 GCA_045809585.1 Nitrososphaera sp.
TCAAAGAGTTTGTGCTGTGCGTCGGATATATGAAGGAGCAGATAATTGACCATTTTGGCAACGGCGCTAGATTTGGTTCCACAATCGATTACTCATTCGAGGAAAAGCCACTTGGAACAGGGGGTGCCCTCTTGAACGCTAAAGAACTTCTTTGTAACCAGGATTCATTTTTCGTGTTGAACGGAGATATTGTTACGGTACTCGATCCAAACAGGTTGAATATTGCAAATTCCAACGCACTTGCCGTTGTTCCCCTCCGTAGTCCATTTGGAGTGGTTGAACTTGATGAGAATTCCCGGGTCCGAGGATTTATCGAAAAACCAGAAATCCCCGATAAGTGGATTAACGCTGGGATATATCGTTTCACGGAAGAGGTATTTGGATATCTGCCTCAAAAAGGCAACATTGAAGTTACTGCTCTGCCGGCGCTGGCAAAAGAACGAAAGCTTCGAGGTGTGAGATACAAAGATATTTTCTGGCGCTCAATAGATTCTCACAAGGATATCGAAGAAGCATCCAAAGAGATGAAGGAAGCAAAACTATCATGAGTGTGGAAAAGGTAGGATATAGCCTCGGTCCTTTGCTGTCGACGCGAGAAATTCTCCTCTGCGCCAACATGGCTGATCAGCATGAAAGCGTCAATTCAATATGGGTCCCAGAATCTTGGGGCAGGGAATCATTTGCAACCCTGGGGGCCATGTCCCAGATTACAAAAAAAGTACGTCTTGGGACTTCAATAATTAGCATTTATTCTAGGACGCCGGCAACCGTAGCCATGGCGGCTACCACCCTTGACATGCTTTCCGATAATAGGACGGTAATCGGTCTTGGAGCAAGCACCGAAGCTATCGTTGAAAGATGGCATGGTATGAAGTTCAGCAGACCTGCCACCCGTATGAAAGAGTACATCGAATGCCTGAGGCTCATGACGAAAGGCGAAAAGGTAGAATATGATGGTCAATTTTTCAAAATAAATAATTTCAGGATACTACATCAGCCACAAAGGACTCAGATCCCAATTTTTATGGCCGCTGTAAACGGAAAGATGGTGGCTATGGCATCGAAGCTAGCAGATGGTATATTATTGTATTTGAGGCCGATCGAAGAATTAAAAAAGACCACAGCTGAATTAAAGGAGGCCACGAAGGGTAGAAGCTTTGAAATTGCGTGTTCGGTTATAAGCGCGGTATCAAACAGGGAGCCTGAAAAAGCCAGAGAACGCGCAGCAATAACCCTTGCGTTTTATGTTGCTGTCGGAAAGTATTATGGCGCGTTTCTTGCAGAAAATGGCTTCAAGACGGAAGTTGAGCAGATAACTGCAGAGTATAGAAAATCGGGCGCAGTTATTGCATCAAAATTTGTTTCTGACAGGATGCTGAGTTCGCTTGTAATTTGTGGTAGCAGCGAAGAATGTAGGAAGTCAATTTCAAAATTTGTTTCAGCAGGGATTACGCTGCCCATTCTGCAGTTTAATCCGGTGGGGGACTCCGAAAGCTCATTTAAGGAGATGCTATCAACCTTCTAAATGCGCAAGGTAGCAATTTCCTCATGGGCAACCTCAACATTTACGAAAGGCTCAAAGACGTCTTTGTTTGAGCTGGCCTGCGAGCCTTGCGTGCAGCTAATAAGGGAAAACGGGATTTGTGCTAAAGAAATTGATGCTGTATTATTTTCTACATGCGCTACTGACCAGTACAGCTCTGCAATACTATCTGAGATGCTTGGTATAAACCCGAGGATCTCACATCGCATAGACAATCTCTGCAACTCCGGTACTAATGCCGTGGCTTCTGCTTTTGCAATTATTGCATCGGGTTTATGTGATACAGCACTCGTGATTGGTGCAGAAAAGGCAGACAGCCCCGGAAACAAACTGTTATGGGACGTTACCAGGGGATCGTTCATATTTCCTGTACACTGGGCCGCAATATTTGCCAAAGCTCATATGAGAAAATACGGCACGACTGAGGAACAGATGGCTATGGTTTCTGTTAAGAACCATAAAAATGCCACTAAAAATCCTCAAGCCCTTTTCAGAGAGGAAGTTGGCTTAGAAGAGGTGATGAATTCTAAAAAGATTGCATATCCTATCAAGCTACTTGACTGCTCTTCCTCCTGCGACGGTGCGTCAGCGATACTATTAGTATCTGAAAAAAAAGCACGCAGCTTAGATAACCCTGTGTTCATTAAGGGAATAGGACAGCAAACAAACTCAGCCAGCTTTGCAAAGGCGACTGGTGACCTCACAACAATTGAGGCGGCTAAACGCGCCGCTCAGATGGCTTTTGAAATGTCGCATACAAAGCAATCACAGATAGATGTAGTGGAACTCCACGATGCATTTACAATTCTCGAAATCCTAGCATATGAAGATCTCGGATTTGCTAATAAAGGAGAAGGGGGTAAATTCGTCAACCAGCAACAAGTAGTTATAAACCCAAGAGGTGGTATAATTGGATCCGGCCATCCTGTTGGAGCAACTGGGGTAGCTCAGGTTGCTGAAGTCGCTTGTCAGCTTGCTGGAAAAGCAGGAAAGAGGCAAGTAAAGCACTGCAAGACAGGGCTTGTTCACAACTTAGCCGCAGCCGGCTCATCGGCGTCAGTAATTGTCATGGGTGTATGACCTATTGCAGGAGTTCATCGAACACTTAAAAAAAGGCCAATTTCGGCTGCCTGTGTGTACTTCATGCAAGGTTAAGGTATGGCCGCCTTCACATTATTGCCCACGCTGTCTTTCAAAGACATCAATTCAAGTTACAGATATGTATGGAACTCTAATACACTTCACAACGTCGTATCTGAAAGGCAGGGAAGGTTGCTACGGTATAGTTGAAATGTCAGGAATTAAGCTAATAGGATCGTTTGAGAGTCTCGAGATGAAAGAGGGCATAAAGGTGAAAATGGTGAGGTGTGGCGTTATGTCTGATGGTACTCCCTACTATTTTTTTGAGCCGGCCTAAGGCTGACATTAATATACGCTAGCAAATAACAGTCTACGATATATATATGAGCTATGACAGGTTCATCGACGAGAGGCTCCTTACAAGCCGCGATGCTCTCAACAAGCTGCAGATCAAAATGAAAGTACTTGAAATTGACGAAAGTGCTCGGGATTTCTCACAGCGCTTTGGACGAAGGGTGCTTGTTCAGAAGGTGCTTTTGACTATAAAACACAACGATACTGAGGAAGTAGAGGAGAGGGAGCTTGACGTAGAGGAAATTGAAAAGAGGATAAAAAAAGAAAGGCTTTTCAGTTCCACGAATCGGTGGCTTGCTTCAGGCGATATCAAGAATGGTTACATCGTTGCAAGTCGCCATCTTGATTTGCTCGCTGATGCTATTGCGCTCGATATACTTTCCATATGAGCGCATTTCAAAACTCGAGTTTTGAAATGTTGCTCGAAGAATTTGATGAGCTATACGATTAGCATTATTGTAATAAGGAGAACATACAACCAGTGTGTGAGAGGACAATTATGAGTATAATCATAGCGCCGCTCGTCAGACTCGAACTGACGACCCACTGGTTAACAGCCAGTTAAGCTTCGAAGCACAATATCGCGCAGCGAATTTGCTCTACCATGCTGAGCTAGAGCGGCGCATTATTACAGCAAATCCAAGGACAAAATAAATCTTTGGACTTACTGTATACCTTCTTCTTTAGAGTATATGTAAAGTCCATCGAGGAACACTCGCTGGTCTTTACCTTTTGTCTTAGTTGATTGTTCGATATTAGCCGCAGTCTGGGAAACGTCTTCTAGACTTGGCCCTTGGATGACGATATCTTCTCCTACGACGCTCACCTTGGTAGAAGCACCTATTATCCTAGAGATCCTTGCGGACCTTTCGCCAAAAAAGTTCTCAACATATACCTCTTTCCCCTTCACCTTGACAGAAATAGGAAAATGTGCAAATATAATCTTAAGCTTGTATGTATAGCCTTTTTCAACGCCTTTGATCATTGCTGTGATTATGCTGCGCGCAGTATTTGTCACAGCCAGATCGCGCTTTCGCATTCCATAGGGTTTTATCGTTATCTTATTGCCTTGTACTGTCACTGTAGCTGGAAGCTTTGTAAAATCCTTCTTTATTGTGCCAAGTGTGCCCTTAACCTCGATGATGTTACCTTCCTTTTTTATAGTGACACTAGCAGGAGCTTCAACCTCTGCTCTTATTTCTTGCTCAGTAGACGTAGCCAACCAAAACTCCTCCAAGCCCCTCCGTCTGTGCTTCATGATGAGACATGATCCCTTTGCTGGTGGATACAAGTAGTATGCCCATGGTGTATGCGGGCAGAAACTGTCTTTCCCAACCGAAGTATCCTTCCTTTTTAACTGAAAAGCGAGGTGTAACGATGCCGCACTTGTTTATCTTGGCTAACAGTTGAATTCTGAACTTGCCTGCTCTACCATCATCAATCTGCTCAAACTCCCCGATGTAGCGATGCTTTTGCATCACACGCAGCACTTCGCTTGCAAACTTGGATGCAGGGATTACTATACACTCTCTCTTTCTTCTAGACTCGTTATTGTAAACAGTTGTAAAGAGGTTAGATAGGACATTTAATGCGGGCATTTTATTTTTTCTCCTACTCGTATTTGGCAAAGCCTATGCTATTGGCAACTTCCCTAAAGCACTGTCTGCAAAGCATCAAGTTATATGTGCGGATCAGCCCATTATATGAACCACACCTTTTGCACCACCTTCCTCCCTTGCCATGAGCAAGCTTCTTTCTTCCTGTTGCTCCATATTCTCTCGGCTTTGGCATTTATTTATTCAACCTCTGCTCCGAATTCGTGTTTAAAGAACTCGACTGCTTCTTCTCTGTTTATCCTATGTGTCTTACCTATCTTGGCGCTTTTTCTCGACTTCTTTGCGATCCTATATCCGGGTCTATTGAGCACAATATTAACGTCCATCCCAAAGATTCCGATGTCAGGATTGTACTTTGTACCTGGGATATCTATGTGCTCATGTATACCAACAGAGATATTGCCATAATTATCAAATGACGACGCTTTCAGTACATTCCTTTTGGCTGCTATTACACGTTTTAGGAACTCAATTGCAGGCTCTCGCCTCATGGTTACGACTACCCCTATCGGCTCCCCCTTGTGAATACCAAAATCCCTTACGGTATTTTTCGCTCCACGAACAGCTGGCCGCTGACCTGTCAATTCGAGCAGAGCATTCTTGGCTTTATCGATCGGCTCGCCGGACCTCCCGACTCCGATGTTTATCACTACCTTATGGACGTTTATCCTTTTCATGTCATGTCGCGGCATTTGTTGCTGGCTCATCCTAATTCACCTTGATGACAGGTCTCTCAGTTCCTACAGCCATTACCATTTCAACCGGCAATTCTACTGATTTATTGTCAAATGAAACAATTGCTCGCTTTGGAAGAGAAAATACGCCGTCCTGAATGTCCTCGATCTTACCTACCGCTCCGGCATTTTCTCCCGTGATGATAATTGCTATAGAGCCCTTATCAAAAGCAATATGGTCCATGATCTTGACTTCTGGTAGGCTAATAACACATGTGTCTCCAACCTTGAGATTTTGGTCGCTTATGATAGTCTTGCTGTCATGGAATCCGTATTGCATCTTTTTGCCTCTAATAGTAGTCTTACTTGTAATCTTGATCAGTTTCAATCCTTTTTCTGCCTCGTCAATTGCAATTGGAGACAAGGATACCGAATTCTTTGGAACCAGCCTGTATGCTTGGCCCATCGCTAGTTCCACCACGTCCATTAACCCAATAGCAAAATTAGGTCCATATCTTGTAACTCCGTCAATCTTGACCTTACCCGCCTTTAAAATTCTGTCGACTTCGTGTCCTGTGCTTGCAACGTTGAGCACATCACGCAAAACCATCCCCAGTGGGTAAGCCCTTCTCCTAGGATGAGGTCCTGGCTTAACCCTCATCACAAATTGACCCTCTTTGCGCTTAATGGCCCAGAACGTCGGTGCTAACTGTCTTTTTACTCTGGTGTCGCCACCTTTCTTGCCCATTATTTATTATCTTCCTCCTTTTTTCTCTCTTTTACGTCCGTTCTTGAGGCAGATGGTGACTCCGCGTTAGTTCCTCTCTGCAACTTGCTAGATCTATGGTCGTCATCAAGGTTTAGACCAATAACCATCACCTTTGAAGAATGAATTGGGACTTTGACCTGGCCACCGCGGATCTTTTCCCTCTGGATACCCTCAATGTGAAATGTTGCACGCTCTGTGTGTACCTTTTCTACCTTGCCCTCTACTCCTTTGTATTCTCCTCTCATTACTCTGACAGAATCACCCTTGATTACCCTTATGGTTTTTCTTCCATACTGTTTGCGTAGTGAGTCCTCAAGCATAGCGCCGACCATCTTATCGCGCTGGTGCTTAGGAATGTGGATAAGTTTTGGATTAATACCTACCATAATTTTCACCTATATTATCATGCCTGCCAAGTTGGCTATTCTTGGCCATTTCTCTGCCGCCTCTGCTGCTACCGGTCCCTTTATGTCAGTCCCTTTGATTTCACCTTCTTGAGTCACAAGCACCGCAGCATTGTCCTCAAATGCTACACGGACACCGTTAAGCCTCCTTATTGGGTATTTCTGCCTGACAATGACTGCACCGAAAACCTGTTTGCGCAGCTCAGCCGGTCCTTTCTTGACCGTAACGGTAACGAAATCGCCTACTGCTGCTGAGGGCTGCCGAGAATGTCTTCCTTTATATCTTGTCACTTGAGCAACGCGCAATATCTTGGCGCCAGTATTGTCGGTGCACACAAGGCTTGCTGTAACTGGAATGGCCCTTGTAATATAGGGACGGAACTCTTCGACTCCCTTTGCGGAGACTGCTCTGGACTTAGCCCCTGCCGCCATCCTTTGTGTTCACCTCAATCACTACAAATGAAACTGTCTTAGCAAGTCGTCTACATTCTGCAATCCTTACCTCGTCACCCTCTTTGGCCTCGACGCAAGAGGGAAGGTACGCATGCACATTCGATCTGCTTCTCTGAAAACGCTTGTACTTTGCAACCGCTCTCGGGTATTCTCTTGACACTACAACCATCTTAGGTGCCTTTGAGCTTGACACAGTGCCTGCGAGTAGTTTGCCTCTTACAGAGAGAGTACCGTGGAAGGGACAGAACTTGTCTTCACACGACTTCCTTGGAGAAGCAACAGAGACACCAATATTTCTAACCATGATTTATCATATCACCTATTGTTTAACCGCGCTATGCGATCCTCAGGTCTTCCTATCAATGCGGAACCACTTATAAAGCAAACGCAAGAGGGCGTTCGAAGCAGGAGCCTTTTTGCTGCCCCTTTTGAAATCTGCCTTACTATAGAATCTTTCCTTATCAACATTGTATTCTTAGTTTCAAATACAATCGTGCCATCGCTGCCCTGTAATGTTGAGTCTGAAGATTCAAGTATCTTAGCGTGAAGGCCTATGATCTCGTGGCAGAGAATATTTCGACAGTCAACCGTCATTTCTGGCCTTTTCTCTCGTTCATTATTGTCTTCATGCGAGCAATATCACGCCGAAGCCACCGAATGCTGCCTGTTTGCTTCTTCAGTGTGCCCTTTGACTTTTCAAGTTGAACCTTCCCAAGATCTGTTTTGAGTTCAGCTAGCTTATCAGTCAGATCCCGATCGTTCATCTCTCGCAGTATCTTAGTCTTAAGTCTTCCCATCTTGATATCCTCCTTTTTGTTCTCCACCCTCTGTCACTGCTACTGCTGCCTGTTCATTTTTGTGGGATGCTTCAGCTCCAGGAATCTGCTGAGCTTCAAAAGCCTGCAAGCCTCCAGCTTCACTTTTGAGTTCAAATTCTTGCGGTAGTGCTACCTTTGATGCAATTCTCAGTTGGATTCCCATAAGTCCCATTTTGGTTAAGACATGGGAGAGCCCAGTCCTGACTATCTTATCGGAACTATCACCGCTCTTTGGTACAATGCCAACGGTATGTTTTTCAAAGTGAGCGCGCTCTGTTCTAAGCTTGCCAGAAATCACAACTTCAACCCCTAGCGCGCCTGCACTCATTATTGTATTAAGCGACCACATGGCTGCCCGCCTAAAGGCGGTGCCACGCTCAATAAGCTGAGCAATTCTATTGCACATTATATCCGGATTAAGCTCAGGGTTTGGGATTTCAAGAACCGAAATTTGGGGGTTCTGCAAGTCGAACTTTTGCTCGATCTTAGTCATGAGATCCTTGATACCAACGCCCTTCCTGCCAATAGCAAGGCCTGGCCTCGTAACATAGACAGTTATCCTTGCGCCTACAGGTGTCTTTTGCACTTCGATGCCGCCGTAGCCGGCATCCTTGAGCGCTTCAGCGAAAAATTCGTTTAGCTCCATGTTGCGGAAATTGTTCTTAATCACATTTTTCACCGCACTCATTCTCTATTGTCTGCCTCCTGCGCAATGACCTCTACATGAACCAAAGTGTCAAACTTCGGACTTGATCTACCCATTGCTCGTGGCTGGAACCGCTTCAGCTTTGTACCTTTATGCACAGCTGCACTCACAATTTTGAGCCTGTCAAGATCCATGCCCTTATATTCAGCATTAGATTCGAGATTGTCTAATATCCGGAGGAACTCAGAAGCTGCCTTTTTGGGAAATCTGCCTGCAAAAAATCCGTCACGTATATTCGATCTATGAGCCACCTCATTATTGTAGCGCCGGTATGGGATGGCCTCTCTGCGTGAAATCACATTTTCAAGTAACTCACGTGCCTTTTCAATTGACCTACCTTTAATGGCGACAGCTATCTCACGAGCATGCTTATGGGATATGTCTTTTTCACGTATTGAAGCACGCACATGTTTTGTTTTATCATAACTTTGAAAAGCGTAACCGAATTGTGGCATGCTTATCACTTTAATGGAACGTAGAGGCTAGACCTAGAGGCGCCTACACCTGGTGTTCCATGCTGTACACGTTTATTTGTAATCGCATATTCGCCAATGTAGTGTCCAATCATTTCTGGCCTGATGTTAATCTGTACAAAGTCTTTGCCGTTATGAACATAAATAGTAAGACCAACCATGTCAGGAAGAATAATCATGTCGCGGGTATGTGTCCTTAACTGTCCCTTAAGCTTTCCATCTCTTGCAAGCTTGAGCTTCTCTCGAAGCTTTCTCTTATCGTCGTTCATATAAGAACTGACGCGCTTATCAAGCGATCTGCGCTGTCTTGAATTGAGAAGTGGAAGCAGATTCTCTATTGAGAGCGATTGCAACTGCTCTGGTGTGTAACCCTTAAACTTAAACTCACGTACCAATTATATCACCCGATCTTTGACTTCCATGCCACTTTTAAATCTAACGAGAAAAAGGTGCTCTTCTACACTAGGGCGAGCTTTGTTGCAAGATTTCTTGCTCCTTCTGGAGTCTTGAACTTGACGAAGGCTTTTTTGCCCCGAATTGTCCTTGTAGTGTTGACCTCTTCGATGTCAGCTTCATAGAGGATACTAATTGCTTCAATGATCTGCTTCTTGGTAGACTTTTCTGTCACAATGAATGCAAGCTTGTTCTCTTTTTCTATCTGGTTGAAAGTCTTCTCTGTAACATATGGGGCCAGTATCATAGTCGCTGCTTGCTCTGAAGTCATATTGCTCTTTGAAGCAGGCGCTGGCGCCTCTTGTTCCCTTTCCGGTCTAGGCTCTGACTTTATTGCTTTTTCATTGCTCACCTTCGGGTCACCTCCAATACCTTGTGCATGGGTCCACGCAATGTCTTCAAATAATCAATTGCTGATTGAGAGTAGATTGTTAGCCTTATTGGCTTTGAGCCAGGCACCAGATCAAGGACACTTAATTCCTTGGCATGCTTGATGTTAATACCTGCTATTGACTCAGAAAGCTTGATCAGTTTAGAGTCATTTCCAACTATAATGAGGGCGCTTGTTCCAGAGCGAGCAGACCTTCCCCTTCGCCTTGCGGTTCCTGATCTTGCCTTTCGGACGAGGCTTGCTCTTGCAAGGTCATCCCCAAGGCCAATACGTATCAGGGCGTTCTTCAGATCTTTTGTTTTGGCTATTGATTCAATGTCGTTTGAAACGATAAGAGGAAGTTTAACCTCGTTATTTATCTTGTGGCCACGTCGTTGTACCAGCTCCTTTTTCGCAGTGACCGCTATTGCAGAGCAAAGCCCGAGCTGTTTTTCCTTACGGTTGATTTTTTTGTAAATATGTTTCCAAGACTCCGGGGGATGGGCAACCCGCCCGTGCCTCACTCCAGCAACGCCGGCAGCCTGACCTGCTCGAGGAAAACCTTCTCCTCGAGCCCTAGCAAGCCTAGCAATTCCAAGGCCTGTATTGCGAGACTCAGCGCTAACCATCTCGCCGGCTGCTGGATAGCGTCCCTGTCTGTGGTACGTATGCGAAAGGAGGTTAACGTATACTTTATGGATTACCTCAGGCCGATATGGAGTATCAAAAACTGAAGGCAGCTCTATCTCGCCAGAATCTGTGCCATCTAGAGCAATAACCCTAGCTTTCATTGAACAATTAGCTCCACGACCTTTGGCTCAACTACCTTTTTAGAAACACTGCGTATTGGTTGCCTCATCTTTACCAACCGCTTTGGAACACCCGGAACTGAGCCTCTCACTACAATATAATCGCCTTTGACTAGGCCAAAATGTTTATAGCCGCCTGAGGGATTTATTGAATTCTCTGCATCCTTCTCTGTGTTTGACATTATCAATATGCGCTTGTTATATTCAGTTCTCTGGTGGAATCCTCTCTGACCCTGCCTAGCTACAGTATACATGACCACAGCTGGTGAGATTGGACCCAGCGTACCAACAGCCCGGACACTCTTTCTTGATTTGTGCTGTTTTCTTTTAACGCCAAACCTCGTGACCGGCCCTTCTATTCCTTTGCCGCGGGTGATGCCAAAAACGTCAACATTCTGCCCCGTTTGGAAAACGTCATTTATCCTCATTTCCCTTCCGAGAATGCTTTTCACGTAGCCATATTGCGACCTAGCGTCATTGCCTGAAACAGCTACTTCAAATACGAAAGGCACTTTTTGTGCAAGGCCGATTGAATTCGGAGAGACTGAAACAATGGCTGACACCTCACTTGCGTCGTAGAGGAGAGATTCAACCTTTGAAAAGCCATCATCTGCAGTACGCTTCGGGTCAAACTTCCGTGAAAGCTCTTTTGGTAGGTCTTTCGCGTAGACATCAAATAGAGCATGCATACCGTAAAGATCGTGTTTGTAGCCGCGAATACCAATAATCCTGATCGGCGGAGTTGCAATTACAGTTGCAGCATTCAACAGCTGCTTGCCAAAATTCGGAGTTTTCTCTCTATCATCTACTGTCAGGATATTAACACCTCCAGCTTTGAAACCTGCAAAACCCAAAAGAGAGCTCTTCTCTGCTGCAAGCTGGGGCCACGTTCTCACCCTCGCCTCCAAGCTCTTGGCTCGTGCTCTTGGCCTAAAAGCTATGCTCCCTCTCCTCGGAGCACTGTACTTACGATGACCCATAGATACTGCACCACATTGCCTCTCCCTTTAATAAGTTATTTGACCCGACGTATATGACAACAACCAACAACTACAAAGAAAAAACGACGTAGTAAGAATTTAGAATGCATATACTGAGATTGTAGCGTTACAAGAGCGCAACATGATTAATACATAGGGTGTATAGAGGCACACAGGGATACTGTTGCAGGCAACAAGTGTCATCCGCAGCAGTCTGGGTTTTTAGGGCTTATGGTCTAAACTCTTGTGCAAGTTAAGCTCATTATCATACTTGAACAATTTGCCACATGCGCTGCACACAAAGGGCTCGACTATCCTTGCACGGGGATTAGCTTTATCGCCGCTGGCTGTAGTTGGACCAATACTTGAAGCAGACATCTTACCAACACCTTATCTAGGAGCGGCATCAAATTTATCTGTGACAAAGGCGATTTCCTATGAAGAAGAGTCTTTTTATGGTCAGATAGATATCAAACTAGTTAGGTCTGTCATATATGTTCCTATGAAACGGGACAATATATGCATATTCTCTTCCTGTCTATTAAAATTTTCCAGTTTCCCAATTTATACCTAAAAAATACTTGACAGCGATAAAGGCCTTATAAGATCTTTATTTGGATCTGCTGGAATATTAGGTTAATTGCAAAGCACTATTCAATATCGCCAGAGTCCCAAGCACCGCTTCTTCGAGCCTTACAGTTTCAGTGCCTTGGTTTGGAAACATGTTTACAACATACCTGTACGGCTTGGTGCTAGCACCTTCCTTAGCAAGGATATCGTGGAGACCATATTTAGGCGATCCAAAGGCGACCAGAATGTTTTGAACACTTTTGGCGTGTTCAGCGAGCTGGGCCTCGATATTTTTGAAGTGGCGTCCCTTTCTTGACGTAATGATTATGTCAGTTTTTTCAACGCCTGTAAGAAGCTTCGAGATCGAGGGGACTTCTTTTACTTCGTAGCCCCAATAATCAAAAATGTCTTCCTCTACTGCTTGGACAGCCTTGAGATTAGGATATGAATCTGTGAATCTCACATTTACTTTCTTGCCTTCAAAGCCCTCGCCTATAAAGGGCACAAGTGATCCCAACCCTACTTCAACAAATAGCTGACCCTTAACCTTGACTATAACGCCTGTCCGGACATCGCCGGCTTTAATTTTCTTCATATCTTCCACTACCCTGTGGTGGGGTGTCTTTATCGGATGTAGTATGCCAGCGTATTGCAGCTGGTGCATCATGGGAAATAGGATCTTTCGGAGGTACTGAGGTGTATCAAGATAGCGAAGTATCGTCTTAAGCAAATGTGGGTCATCTTTTTCGAAGTGCGATAGAGAATCATGATAGATATAGATCCTCTTGACCCTAAAAATCGAGCAGGCTCGAGCAAACTGCGCTATTTTGACGCTTTTGTCACGCTTCGTCTGCTCATCTGAAAGCGAGGAGTCCGGTATTGTTATCCACAGATTGGGCATCACTCCCGTATCAGCTCTTCAACTGCACCTTGCAAAAATCCATTTGATCCAAAATAAGTCCCCCTCAAAATACCTTTTCTGTCAACAACAATCGTGGAAGGGGTGCCCCTAAGCGTATACTCCTCAAAAGTCTTGGCGGAATACTCCTTTGATTCTAGGTAGTGCTTTACGCGCTCAATCATTTCTTGTCTGTCATTTTCAGGATATGACCTAAAGTTAGGAATATTGGCTTCAATAAAGTCCATTATTTTGCTGTGAGTCAGCGGTCCGGAAGTTTTCACTAGCAGGTCCGCGGCAACAGGAAAAGGTATCTTGTAAGGTAGCTTGTTACCTCGGCTTAGCTGACCACTGCTACTAAATGCACGATATGTCTCCCCTATGACCTCGCCGGTGGTGACTAACTTTTGCAGGTTCTCAAGATTGTTCTTGTCGAAATCCTCAAAGGCAGTTGCAAGACCCAGAACCGTCACGCCACTATCTCTATATCTTCTGTAAATCTCAATTGCTTCAGGGACGCCGTAAAGGAAGCAGCCAGGGCAATTGACCTGAAATACCTCGACTAATACAACGTTGCCTCCTTCTTCTTCGATGTTAGTTGGTTTTCCCTGTACCCACGTCGAAACGGCTAAGTTCGGGGCTTTTGCGCCTATTGTCGCTACCATTGTTAATTTGGTTAATAGGATCTGTATAAATTGGATTTATTAAGCCCCGCGCTTTGAGGCCCTGTCTTTAGCAATTGCTGCAAATCTTTGAATTTCGTCGTCTTCTGCCTTGCGCATTATCTTTGCCTTATTGTCAATTATAGCCATCTTCAAGTGCCGAGTGCCTGTCTTTTCCTCACTCACCATATATATGGACTCGATGGCAAGAGCTGCGCCCTCATCAAGGCTAATGTCCGGCTTGTAGCTTTTTTCTAAGAATTCAGTCACTTGATCGCTGCCTGCACCGATCGCAACAGCGTCATAGCCAATATAAGTGCCGCTTGGATCTGTCAGATAAAGAGCAGTGCCATTCTTGTCAACACCTGCAAGTATTAGAGCAACGCCGAATGGTCTAACACCTGCATACTGTGTAAACTGCTGAGCCATGTCTGCGAGGTTCTTGGCAACACCTTCAACGTCTACCGGCTCATCATAGATGAGCCTGTTGCTTTGTGCGAAGAACCTTGCATGGTCGACCTGAGTGCGAGCGTCAGGAATGTATCCCGCTGCTGCGACACCGATATGATCGTCGACTTGAAAGATTTTTTGGGTAACATTTGATATCTGGAGCTTTCTTGTTTTTTCCTCTACTGCAAGGATTACTCCGTCTGTACTTTTAAGGCCTATTGCAAGTGTTCCGCGCCTGACAGTTTCAATGGCATATTCTACTTGGTAAAGCCTTCCATCCGGCGAAAATACTGTGATGGCTCGGTCATAGCCCGCTGCTGCTGGTAACAATTCGATCTATTTTTTTTGTAATGTTCCATTTAAGCCTACCTATGAGAGACTAGTCAAAAGCAAATGCAACCCTGGATCATTTTAATAGCGTTTCATGTTAGGAACTACAATGGTTCAGGATGATGTGACGTTTTACGGCCACCCAAATGTTCGGTCGCTTCATGCTAAGACTATCGAAATAACCAAGGATGAGCACCTGACTCCAAGGGGCGATTGCATAATAGGGGTAAGAGCCAACAAGGCATGCGAGGATTTAGACGAAGCACTCAAGCACAGACTAAAATCAAATTCAGCAGTAGTAAGGATAGAGATAATGGTCGGAGACGAATCATTCATTATAACCGGCATGGGTGACCACCGGCTCAGTATGTTAAATCCACACGATATAGTGATACGCAGGACAAATTTTGCGTGCCCACGGACTATGTCTGTTCTATGCAATAAGGCGTCTTCAGAGGTGCCAAGGAAAATAGTAGAAACATTGCAGGATCAAAATACAAAGGGGATATTTAGGGTTACAGTCGAATGATTACTTTTTGCCCTGTGTGTTAGCTTTTATTATCATTGCATATTCCCTACTTTCGAGTGTTTTAGCCAAAGCATTGTTCAGCAGCTCCATTGCAACGTATTCCTTGTAATGGTCCCCTTTGCAAAGACTGCAGCTATCCTTCCCGCTCACCTCTGTAATGAATTTTTCGTCCTCATGTACGTTCCTTAATACTTTCAGCAGCCTTGAACTGATGTCTTCTATCAATTTGGAATGCTTTTCAAGGTTTGGGACATTATAACTGAATGCACGCAAAGTCGACGCGTAATACTTTCTGACAGCACCCCTTACCTCAACCATTTTGGCGACTTCGATCAAACCGGCATTCTTGAGAGTCTCAAGATGGTGTCTAATAGTAGTTGTAGCCTTTTTGTGTCCCGAGCGTCTAAGTATCTTTGCAATCTCCTCTGCATTCATTTGCTTGTGACTTAAGATTTCCAGGATTTTTATCCTGATGGGGTCATTTAGGGCACGAGCTGACAGATAACCTAGCGTAGTCACTCCTTTCATCTTAACCTCCTTTTCAAAAAATGCTCCAGCCATTATGGCACCAAGAAAATACCCCTAATATAGTAAAGGTTGTTATCAGTTACTTTTACCTTGGTTGTTAAATGTCTTGACAATAATAAATTTATTGTACATCATATCACTTCAATCTGAGCTACATACAAAGATGATAATTGTTATCATAATGCTACTAATATCATGATAACATTCTAATAGACATTCATATGTTGATAATCAGACAACATCTGCTGTTTATAGATGACTTTGACATGATATACCTAATTCTGCCTTGACTACAAGTGAAAGTTGGCTAAAACAGATCCCGAAATTGAGCTATAGCCTACCACCGCTGATCAGCTCATAAGCATAGATGTACCGCCTGCTCAACTCATTTGCCACGGCCGGACTGACTTGGGGGGGCTCTGGTTTTTTGCCTTCCTTGGCAAGCCGGTCTACCTTGTTCTTAAATCCAATTTTGATAAGCCAGTCACGCAGCAGCTGCTTATCGTAGCTTTCTTGAATTTTGCCAGGTTGGTAGCCAGTCTTGAGCCACAGCCGGCATTCATCAGGCCCAAGCGAATCGCCAAGGAGTATATTTCCGTTTTGATCCAGGCCGAACTCCAATTTGACGTCTGATATGATAAATCCTGCTCTGTCAACAATCTTACTGATTTTGTTGTAAAGCAAAATTGATGTCCTTTCGAGGAAGTCATAATCGTCGTCCCGTAAAATGCCTGATGAGATTATTGTCTGCCGATCGACAGCGATATCATGCTCCTCAGATTTTGTAGTGGGATCGAATATGGGTTCTGGGAGTTTCGATCCCAGAACAGGACTAAAATTGGATGGTAAATCTCCTCCCAAGCGTTCTTTATAGCGTTCTACAAAGCTGCCGTAAAAGTATCCTCTAACTACGCATTCAAGAGGTATCATTTGTAATTTTTTGACCTCCATTTTGTCCTTGTCCACCACTTTCAGCATATGGTGAGGTACGCCAAGCGTGTGAAACCAGAACTCTGCAAATCTGCATAGCACCTCTCCTTTTTTTGGAATTGGCGTCGCCATTTTGACATCAAAGGCAGAGATGCGATCTGAAAAATGGAACAGTATATTACCGCTGTCAAGCTCATATATGTCCTTGACCTTTCCGCTCCTCATAAATCTCATAATTGTATGCTAGATCTACTAGCAATAAAAAATCTATCTGGATTGATTGAAAGATTTTTAATGGTGCTGCTAATCAGCTTATCCAACCGGTGATGGTAAACGCCGACTTTCTTGCCATAGAGAGACCGATTTGTATTGGTATTATAGGCGGAGGTCAGCTTGGAAAGATGATTGCCCACGAAGCAAGGCGTATGTCCCTCAAGGTTATTGTTCTGGACCCAACTGAAGGATGCCCAGCATCCCAGATAGCAGACGAGCAGATAGTGGCGGATTTCAAAAACGAAGATGCAATAATGCAATTGGCAGCAAAAAGCGATGTTGTGACATATGAGATAGAGCTTGCAAATTCTATGGCCTTAAACAACCTTGAAGCAAGAACTTACCCTGTTCGGCCGGCACCTGAAACGCTTTATATTGTCCAGAATAAATTTAGACAAAAGTCGTTTCTAAAACAGCACAAAATTGATGTGGCAGATTTTGAGCAGGTTAGATCAGAAGATCATCTTTTCGAATTGTGCAAAAGATTTGGGTATCCTGTTATGCTCAAGGCATGTGAGAACTCGTATGATGGGCATGGCAATTTTCTAATAACTTCCCGTGAAGAGATACACGACGCCCTCGACTATTTCGCTAAAAATGAATTAATGGTTGAAAAGTTCGTACCGTTTACAAAAGAGATATCGATAATGGTCGCGCGTAACGCTAGTGGGGAGATAACATCATTTCCTGTTGCAGAAAACATCCACAAAAATAGCGTCTTAGACACCTCGATAGTGCCTGCAAGGATCAGCCAAGAGGTCGAGCTAAAGGCAAAAGAGATAGCAGAGAAGACCATGAAAGTGCTAAAAGGAGCAGGAATATTTGGAATAGAAATGTTTGTCACAAAAAAAGGCGATGTCTTGATAAATGAGATTGCCCCCAGGCCTCATAATTCTGGACATTATACTAATGAAGCCTGTTCGGTTTCGCAATTTGAGCAGCACATCAGGGCTGTGCTTGATCTACCTTTGAGCAAGCCGGAATTATTGTGCTCAGCCGTCATGGTTAACATACTTGGAAATGAAGGTTCCAATGGGCCCTATACGATAAGAGGGCTCAGACCGCTCTTAAGCGTTCCTGGTGTAAAGCTGTATATTTATGGCAAGAAGACCTCAAAGCCGGGGCGCAAACTAGGTCACATCACTGCCACTGGCAGCACTGTCGAGGAAGCGCTTATGCGAGCTGAAAAGGCCAGAAACGGAATCGAGCTAACAGCTGACGCGTTTAGGGAACACCAGAATGAATAGTCCTCTTGTCGGTATCATAATGGGAAGCGATTCTGACCTTCCCGTAATGAATGAAGCAAAAGAAATTTTGGACTCATTTGGCGTAAGTAACGAGATCACAATAGTGTCTGCGCACAGGACTACTAAGAGGATGGTTGAGTACGCCACAACTGCCAAGAAAAGAGGGATAGCAATAGTCATCGCCGGTGCAGGGGGAGCAGCACATCTCCCTGGCATGGTGGCTTCACTGACTGCTCTCCCTGTAATTGGTGTTCCGATCAAGACAAAGAGCCTTGACGGGCTAGACTCTCTTCTTTCGATTGCTCAGATGCCTCCTGGTGTGCCTGTCGCCACAATGGCTATAAATGGAGCTAGAAATGCGGGAATACTTGCCTGCCAAATCCTAGGAACAAGATATTCACATATTGCCTCAAGAGTGGAAAAATACAAGCGTGAGCTAAACAGGGGCGTGCTCAAGAAAGTAAGAATGCTTGAGGAATCAGGCATCGGACGCTATAAAAGAAAAATGTAGAGTAAATTTTATTTGTCGCTGCCAGTTGTATCTGCTCTATGTATCACAGCCGTGGTCATTTTGCTGAAACTAAAGTACACAAAGAACAACAGATAGAAAATCACGGTCAAGGCGATATCGATCCGGTCACAGTGAGGAAGATGTCTGCGCACGAAAGGCTTGCTAATGAAATGAAGCAAACCAAGATTGAGTGCGAAGCACTTTCACTTGGCTCGCACCCAATTGAGGGCACCGAGTACTACAGCCAGACCTTCTCCATGTCACCTAGACTCGTGACGAATAAGGGCCTGGTGAAGATCAGTGGCAAAAATATTGACTATGTCCAATTATTGCAGAGGAATTAAGACGATGCCGAACATAGATCCAATTCCATTGCCATATGGTCTTCTGCAATATTACCAGGTCCACTATATAGTCCACGTACAAGGCAATGACAATGACAAATTTTTGGCAAGATGCAAAC
>JBJMEE010000096.1:0-11206 GCA_045809585.1 Nitrososphaera sp.
GAGATATTGAACCCATTGTGTAAAATGTGTGGCAAGCGTATGAAGTCAGAGGGCAAAAATAAGGGTTATCAGTGCGACAGGTGCAAGCACAAAGACCGTAACACAAAAAAGATTCTGGTACCACAGGAGCGTAGAATCAAAACTGGATTATATATCCCGACGCCTAAAGCACACAGGCACCTGACAAAGCCGTTACAGAGATATGGGATTGAAAAGACAAAAATTCCTATTTGAAGAAAGTAGTAGCGAGGGGTTGATTTGAACTTACGGCCACCTGCAATTTTGCAAAAGTGGAAACCGCTCTGCGGGTTATGAGCCCGCCGGGATAACCTGACTTCCCCACCTCGCTGACAGCATCTTGACACAAGGGGAATATATCTCTGTCTGCACTGCATGAACGAGGAGAGGCGGATAGCACCGACAAACATCACCAGATCTTTTCTTCTGTCTTGTCAAGACACACATACACACCGGCTTCCATTCAAGATCGGCTTGATAACTGCGGAGTATATATGCTGCCAATATTCTACGCAACAATTCCGGATTTTGAAGAGTATTGAAGGCACACATACACTGCCTCAAGGAGACAATGTTTCGTTCCCTTTGGCTCATGCATACGTAAAGTAGAAGGGATGTACAACCCACAATATAGAGGTAAAATGTTCGCATAGCCGACGAGTTCCTAGACATAGCAAAAACAGTAGTAAATGACGGAGAGGTAGTAAATGACGGAGAGGTAGTAAATGACGGAGAGGTAAACCGAAAATACCTGACACACTATAACAGCGAACAATTGCCTGGTTCTCTTCAGTTGCTGTTGACGCAGCAGTATTCTTTATCTGTGTCTATTTGTTATTGAATCTCAAATGGCTAGATTTATTTCTGTCTCTGTCCATTGCCAAATGGGCATGAATGCCAAATCGCTCAGCGACATCGATTTTGAAAAGCGCAAGGGGCTTCTGCCTGTAGTAGTACAGGACAGAAAGACCAAAGACATTCTGATGCTAGCGTACGCCAATAAAGAGGCGCTTGCCAACACCATCAAGACAGGTAATGCGTGGTTCTGGAGCACATCACGCAACAAACTGTGGATGAAAGGTGAGGAATCTGGCAACGTCCAGCCAGTGTACAAAATATTGGTCGACTGTGACTCAGATTCTATCTTGTATATGGTTGATTCAGAGAAGCCAGCATGCCATACCGGCAATCGCTCCTGCTTCCACAATTTACTAAGATAGGCCGTTAAATATAACACATTTTTATATTATTATGCTATTTATTATAATCTACGTATAACGTATGCTGTTTAGTGTCACAAAACATAGCCAGTAAAAAATTTAGTAAAACTAAAATTGTGCTTAGAGAGGTTTTAATCATATTCTAATTGAGGGAGAACAGGAAAACATGGGAAGTATCAAATCGCTAAAGTGCAGAGAGTGTCTTAAAGAATATGAACCAGGGTTTCGTTATGTATGCGAGGACTGCTTTGGTCCTCTGGATGTCACATACAAGGAATTATCTATAAGTAGACACACTTTTGAATTAAGAGAAAAGACATACTGGCGTTATTTTGAGCTCCTGCCAATTGCAGACAAAAGCAATATTGTAAGCCTGAACGCAGGCCTCACGCCGCTGCAGTATGCAGATAAGCTAGGTAACAAACTCGGGCTGAAAAGTTTGTACATCAAGAATGACTCTGTTAACCCGACATTTTCATTTAAGGATAGACCTGCTGGCGTTGCAGTTTCAAGAGCCAAAGAGATAAGATTAAACGCGGTAGGCTGTGCATCTACGGGCAACCTGGCAGCTGCAACTGCAGCTCATGCCGCCAAGGCTGGCCTTTCATGCTATATCTTTGCACCATCTGATATTGAGCATGTCAAGATCGCTCAAGCGCTTTCATACGGCGCCGAATATGTTGCAGTCGAAGGCACCTACGACGATGCCAACAGGATTGCTTCAATGGTTGGAGATAAGAAAAGCATAGGCATAGTCAACATTAACATGAGGCCATACTATGTAGAGGGATCAAAGACGCTTGCCTACGAGGTTGCTGAGCAGATGGATTGGCAAGTGCCAGAGAGTCTGATAATCCCGGTAGGAAGTGGTGCCATGCTCAACGCAATATGCAAGGGTTTTGAAGAGCTTCACTCGCTTGGTCTGATTGACAGTCCCAAGAATATGAAAGTCGTTGCAGCACAACCGCGCGGCTGTGCACCCATAGTTGATGCATTTAAGCGAAACAGTGACGAGGTGATCCCTATTGAGCGGCCAGAGACAATTGCGAAGAGCTTGGCAATTGGAGAACCCGGCGACGGTATTTATGTTTTGAAAAGGCTAAAGCAGTATAAAGGGCTTGCAGAAGAGGCAAGCGATCAGGAGATCGCTGACGGCATTATGCTACTTGCCCAGACAGAGGGCATTTTCACCGAGCCTGCAGGCGGCGTGTCAGTTGCAGTACTGAGGAAGCTGGTAGAAGAAAGCAAGATAGACAAGGATGAGCGCATCGTCTGCTATGTCACGGGCAATGGTCTGAAAGCTACAGAAGCGATTATAGGTCTACTCCCAAAGCTAAATGCTATCAAACCTGATACAGCAGAAGTTTCAGCAATTATAAGGGGATAATATTGGCAAAGGTTGAATTTGTAGTTCCTTCGGTATTGAACAAAGGGCAAGGAGAGAAAAAGATCTCGATACAGGCTTCCGACATACAGGATGCCTTTACAAAAGTTTCGGAGCAGATGGGCGATGACTTTAAGCGAAGGGTGTTTGATCATAATGGCAAACCCAGATCGCTTATCAATATCTACGTCAATGGCAAGAATGTCCGCTTTAGTGGCGTCATGTCTGCCCAACTAAATGATGGTGACTCTATCTACGTCTTGCCAGCGGTAGCAGGAGGGGCGGAGCTGACAAGTGAGGAGCTTCAGCGCTACTCTAGGCAGGTGATGCTTGAAGAGATTGGCTTTGGAGGTATGGAAAAAATAAGGAGTGCAAAGATATGTGTCGTGGGAGCAGGTGGCATCGGCAACCCCGTTGCCACGCAGCTAGTGGCTATGGGAGTCGGCAAACTGCGTATCGTTGACAGAGACGTTATTGAAGTTACCAACCTGCACAGGCAACACCTCTACACTGACGACGACATTGGCCGAGTCAAGGTAGAGGCTGCTGCAGAGCGGCTTTGCAAGCTAAACCCGACAGTCAAGATCGAGCCAATTCCAACATCTGTAACCAAATATACTGCCGAAAGCATCGTCAAAGGCTTCGACATTGTCATTGACGCATTAGATAGCGTCGATGCTCGCTATGCTCTCAATGACGCATGCATCAAACTCAGCATTCCACTGATCTATGCGGGAGCGTTGGGCATGGTGGGATCTGTCTGCACAATTCTACCAAGCAAGACTGCATGCCTGCGCTGCATGTTTCCTGAGCTGAACGAAGAGGAAATGCCAGCATGCAGCACTGAAGGCGTGCACCCGTCTATACTGTACCTGGTTGCAGGCATACAGGTATCAGAGGCAGTCAAGATAATCACGGGTAGAGAACCGACGCTGGCAAACAAGCTGCTCTACATTGACCTCAATGAGCTATCATTTGAGCGCATTCAGATGTTTCGCCAGGAAGAGTGTCCGTCGTGTGGGGTTGCGCGCAAAGAAAGCACGTTGGCGGACAACGAGCTAATAATTGAAGAGTTATGCGGCCGGGACAGAGGCAAGCGCACATGGACGGTCACTCCTACAGAGCCTACGCCTATCAACCTGAGCTCCATGATCAAAAATGCCGAGTCGCTTGGCTACAACATCAAGACAAGGGGCAACCTTGGAATAACTGCAGTCAGTTCAGGCAGGATGTCTGTAAGTTTCCTCTCAAGTGGCGCTGCTACGATTGTTGGCGCAAAGGACAAGGAAGATGCGGTCAAGATCTACAAGACATTTGTAGAGCATCCTTAGCCACTGATAAACTCCATCATGCTCGATTGGGTCCTCCTTTCTTCCTTGAAGATTAATTTTAGTTCCAGTGCTATTGATTCAATTCTGCTGCGCAAATAATCGTTAATTTTGTATTGTTTGCACATGTCAGTTGCAATGCCAAGGTATTTTTCAACTGCTCCCCTTGTCACTGTTTGGATCAATGCGCAGCCGCAGTCAATGCATTTGCCCATCAGGGGCATTCTGCGGAACTTGGCTCCACATGTTGTACAGCGAAATGTCTGGGAAGAATAGGATCTCATGTTGCCGATAATGTCAGGCAGAATATGTGTAGTAAGCACCATTGTGGCAACTTCGTTAGCGTCCACCGCGTTTATCAGTTTCGCAGTATCAAACTGCATTTTCAACTTCTCTTCCATTGTGTTAAGTGTAGAGTAGGCGCTCCTCTCTGCCTTTGTGACAAGCGTGTTGGTTAAATGAGTAAAGCCATAGTCAAAGAACTGGCGCGCATCACCTATCCTGTTCTTAATGGTCTCGGTCATGCCGGCTATGTCGGCAGCCTTGGCCAGCTTCCATGTTGCTTCATAGAATTCAAGTGAGTATGCGCTTGCAATATCTACATTGTGCGCCTGGCGCTGAACCTCGTGCGGGAGGACAATAGGCTGTATAAGTAACGGCGCGTCCATCAGCCCGCCTATCTTGTCTGGTAAAAAGTCATAGGAAAAGTTCAGAAATGCATCCATTAGGAGCATTATAGAGTCGGCATCACCATCACAGTCGCGGCGCTTGGCAGAGTGCCATACTGGCGATGCCAAACAAACCTGCGAATCAGCAAATCCAATTATCCTTCCCACAATGCCTACCGATGTATGTGGGGCAAGACCTACAATCAGGTGACCAACAAGGCCATCAAGTGAAGACAAGCTATAAAATGACTCTAAGTCATATAACTTGACAAGCTCTTCGTCGATGTACTTCGCTGCATTGACAAGGTGTTTTGCAGAGCCACGAGGAATTATGACATCTTGCATCATCAACTCTACAATCTGATCTGGAGAGGTTAGATCCTTGCCAAGATAATCATGTGTGTATCCAAGCTCTCTTAACTTGTCAATGCTTACAGATATCCATGCTGGCTTGAAGTGGGTAAGCGGCTCATTTGTAGCGTCGAATCGGATCGTGCCATCCTTGAACGTGTGGAGACCATGCTTTTGGCGCAGGATCCCCTTTTCCAGGGGCTCCGCAGACCTGTGCGTGCTCATGAGCGACTTGACCCCTTTGAAGGGCTCTTGTGGATCTACGCCGAGCTTTTTCCTTGCCTGCTCCAGTGCAAACTTGAGTGGAAAGTTGACTGAGGAGTAAGTTCGGCCTTCTTTTCCGCAGCGTGCGCATTTTTCACCCTCTTCAACTTCCCCTCTGCATACGATGCACAGGTTGCGCAGCATGGCCGAAGTGCCACAGATCCTACAATGCGTGCCAATAGAGGGCATCCTGCAGCTATCGCAATACCTGTTCGCTATTTGGGTGTACAAAGAATCTTCTTTACAGGCCTTTAGAATGTCACGAGTCGCGCCACCCTTTGATCCGATTGGGAAGAGCACATGTACTGGTGGCTTCATCTTGCGCTCAGCAGCCTTTTCTGGCCTGCCCACTCTCACAGCAATAGCAGAACAAAACTTGGGCATGACAAGAACACCGGATGACTTGTTGACAAATTCTATGGCATTGTTCGATTCAACAATGGCAGGCCCGTCGAGAAG
The DNA here is from genome assembly GCA_045809585.1 of Nitrososphaera sp. Lineage (GTDB taxonomy): Archaea > Thermoproteota > Nitrososphaeria > Nitrososphaerales > Nitrososphaeraceae > Nitrososphaera. The sequence goes on from JBJMEE010000096.1 coordinate 5,693, forward strand.
CCTTCTCAATGAAGTTGCTTGGCTGTTGTCCTCAAGATTGATTTGGTCGTGTGTTATAGAATGGACTACGCCCAGTAATTCCAAGATATCCTTTAACTTGGTGTCATAAGCCAATGGCATCTCACCAGAAAGCCTGTCTTTTAGGTAGAGTACTTCGTCAACCGTGAGGGAGTCCCAGTAAAACGAATACTTAGGATGCAATGCCAAGCCAAGTTTTTTGCTGATTTCAAATGCTTCGTCAACTGACGGTAGAGCAAGTGGGTTTTCAGCCATCTGGATCAGCCTCTCCCTGTTAAGGTCTGACGTCTGCATTGTAGACAGCTTTGAACGGAGTTGCTGTCCCCATATTTCTTCTACGAAGCTTGCAGGAGGCAACTGGGCGTTGTTTTCGAGAAAGTCCCCGTAGCTTATCAGCATGTCGCCAAGGTATAGGATCTTACTGACGTGGGGGCGGATCCTTTCAGCTTGCTCGACCGTAGGCACTTGTATCACTTGGCCATCATCCAACCTGACGATCGGCGGTTCAATAGTATCGACAAGTGCTATCGTTGACGCCTTGCCGGGCATGTCCATTTTGATCTGGGTACCAACGACAATTGCGTAATTAAGTAGGGCCGGCACTGCTGGATGTATGCCTACCGTTGCAAAGCCAGTGTTATAGCAGCGGCCATAGCGTAAGCGAAAGCCGCCTACCCTTTTTGCCATTGAGAGCACGGGCCTGCCTGTGATAACCTCCGACATTCTATGGTGTATCGCGTCATCATTCCCTGTCTGGATTGCCCCTTTGAGTTCGTTGAGCCAGCTCCAGCCATCCAGATTTAGCGTCTCAACCAATTTCAACAGCTTCCTGCTCCTACCAATAAGCCCATCATTCATGACTCTGAGTGTGCCTCCTCTCACTCTGTCAGTCGTAATCCGGCGCATGTTCTTATGCCCAACTACTTCTACGGGGTCAGTGTCAACGCCGTCTAGCTCTACAGGCAGGTTTGAAATGCATTTCACTACATCTTCATCAAGAACCTTGAACTGGAAGCCCATAACTTCCCGCTCATAGATCCTTAGCTCTTCAACGAACCTACCTGTTTCGTCATCAAATGAATTTGCTATGTACCTGTCAAGACCGGCCACCTTTCTTGCATGATCAGCAATAAGCATGGTTAATGCAGCTTCGGTGCCGCCTGCTGATCTAATGGGGCCAGCAAAGGACACCGACAGATATTGTGACCCGTCGACGTTACTCTTGATTGTGACGCCCGATATCCCTTGTAGGGGGGCAACGGTCACGCCTTCCGTGACCACGGCTAGTGAAACCCTGACGGCACTATCAAGCCGAGTTTTCAGGTCTCCTGAACCGTATTCGCCGGCTGCAATCTCTTCCGCTATCTTTAGTGCTGCCTTTTCCTTGGTCGTTTGTGACAAAAGGGCACGTAGTCTGTCTGCGATATCTATATTATGCATCTTGGCAACTCTGTCCGCTAAGTCATATGCTATCTTGGGCTCGATGATGTCAGCTGCGTCAATTCCGCGCCGCCGAGCCCTGAGCGCATGCTGATAGCTCGTGTTAACATTTTTCAGAATATCCTGTTGATACCGCCAATAGAATGCCGGCATGCGGACATCCTTGAGATGGGTTTCGGCTTCCTCCAATATCATGTTCTCACCGCATCCTGATAGCCTTGACTATTGATGAAAATTTTTCTTGCCAGTTGGCCTCCTTTTCTATCATGGTGCCAATAACGATAATGTCAGCACCTGCCTTGGCTATCTGGCCTGCAATTTCTGGTGATTTTATGCCACCACCGACAATGATTGTACCCTCATAGTGCTCCCTTACCATCGCCACCATTTCAGGTGGCACATTTTCGACGGCACCGGAGCCTGCCTCCAGATACACAAAGCGCATGCCCATATACTGGGCCGCCAGTGAATACATCACCGCAAGATTAGGTTTATGCAATGGGATTCCCCTCGCTCTACCCACGAACCAGGCGGCTGTCCCTTCACCCACTATAATGTAGGCGGTTGGCAGCGGTTCAATCACATACTTCTTAACTGCCAACGCAGCTAATGCCTGTGCTTCAGTAATAAAGTATGTGTTTTCTGAATTAAGTAGTGAGCTAAACAAAATCGCGTCAGCCATTGGTGATACACCTGTGACATTCCCTGGAAACAATATCACAGGGACCTTAATAATCGGCTTTATTTCTGCGACGAGTTTGGCTAGCTCTAATTGGTCAATGGCAGACGATCCACCAACAAGGATTGCAGAAGCTCCCCTTTCCTCTACTATTTTTGCAATTGATACTGCATCTGTCGAGGTTTCAGAATCAATAAGTGGAAGGCAAATTGTGCCGTGATTCTTTATCTCATCCCGAAGGTATTGTTCGACCCTTCCCATTGCCACTTCCCTCTTAAAGTAGGGATGCCATTTTAAAGTTTGATGCTACCAAGATTCTAATACCGCAGACACTATACAAATCTGTATAGCTTCCATGCCCGATCCAACATCTAATTCTAGCACGATTTACGCCCATCTTGTTGCAAATTCTCTATTTACATCACGACAGCTTTCAATAATCTCGAAAAAGTTACAAGGTGGCGGCGCGACTGAAAAGATCAGTTCAGGCGCTTATTACAGGCAGGTCAAGCAATGCCGGAAGAAGATAACTTCCGTCCTCTACAGTATGATACTTTTGCAGTCGATGGGAATTGTGCAGTTGGAAGCACCATCAGCCTTAAGTAAGTTAGCAGAGCAGTTGGCTGTGATATTTGCTTCAGAAAATAGTAGTGATGTTACGACTAGGCTAAACGTGGAGGACGTGATATCTGTGATAAATGAGGTGATAAAAAGAATGTCCAAGTTGTGAAATAAGGTTATTCCATAATATTAAATCACGGTATTTTGAAGTAAGATTGTGATATGACTGTTGAACAGACCTTCTTAGACGGTGATTTTGTGATATCAGTGATTTTTGCGTTTCTAATTGGGATGGCGGGTATGATGGTATATAGTCGACTCAAGACCGTATTTGAAGAACGTCATTATAGGGCTGACAGGGCAATTATAGAAGCAGTGGTTCTTGAGTATACTCGCAGGCTGTGTGATTATGATAAAGCGATTGCGCAGCTTCGGACCAAGGTCGATACCATGGAGATGAGGGCTCAACCACCTGAGGTAGTGTCACAACATCCATCACAACCACGACCTCACGTAGCGCCTGTGAGCGAACCTGTAACAATCACGCAGCATGCAACAATTGAGAGAGAGGTTAATGGTACAATTGATTATATATTGAAATTGCTCATCGAGAGGCCTCGAACATCAAGAGAAGTCCAACTTGCCATAGGCAGGACAAGGGAGCATACCGCCCGTTTAATGAAAAAACTTCATGACTTAGGACTTGTTAGTAGGGACATCACTGCTAAACCCTTCCGCTATAACATTACTGATGCAGGTCAAGAGATGTTGAAGGAGAGGGTTGAGGCTGCATCGGCTGCTGTCTAGTGATCTTATAGATCCACTCTTTCCCCTGTCGGGTCCTCATGAGTCGGCTGCGTTCGGCGTATCTTGAAAGATAAGTTGAGATAATGCTCAGTTTAATAGGCTCATTGTACTGATCCTCATATAGTTCGAGGATATCAGTAGACGTAAACCCACCGTATGGGAACTTGGTCTCAACAAGACTCCATATCTTGTCGCCCACTGAGGCAGGGGTTACTTTGTTGCTCCTATAGGTCTCGCTTTCATTGTTCCCATTGGACTCAATGTTTATGAGATCCATGAACTCGACTATTTTCATTATCTTTTCTTTCGATATATTGCCTTCTAATGAGAGGTTATACTTGCTTCCTTCTGCATCCTCCAATTCTATTTTGAATCGCTTTTTTCCAGAGTTCATGCGAGTAAAGGTTACTTAACTTGTTAAGGTCTTAACACTTAACATGAGCTATGCCAATGTTGATAACAAATAGCTTAGCTGAAGTTAACCGTATATGAGAGAAAGGAAACTTTGGTTAACAATCATCTTTAGTTAACTAATCTTATGGTAAATAACTATCGGATCTCTGTTCCAGTGGAAATGGTGGGGTTCTAATTGATGTTGTTAACAGCATCAGTGTCCATGTTAACGCTCCAGTGGAAATACAGGGGTCGTTTTAATGCCTTTCTTCATATAGACGATCTAGTAGCGCTAACATAGTTAATCAACTATAAAATATTCTTACATGCCGCCACCCCTTTCTTTCTTGTGCAGTTCCTTCTCTTAGTTTGTTTTTTCTGGTATAATCAAGATGATATTAAAGTTAATTATAATTGATTTTGTACTTTAAAACTCACCTGTTAATATCACTGTTAAGAAAAAGTTAACAAACTTTTGTTCTGCAAAAGAAAAACAGGGGGCGGCGGGTTAAAATGGCGCACACACAAATGAGGTGATAGATAATAATTGAGCTCTGACATTGATAACATTTTCACCAAAGCTGCAAGTGGCAGATCGCTTGTTAAGAATCGCCGAGCCCTTACTATTGATTATGTACCTGAAAAATTGCCTTTCAGGGATGAAGAGACCAAGGCACTTGCCCAAGTGTTGTCTACAATTTTTAAAGACGCTAGGCCGTCAAACCTTCTTTTATTTGGCAAGCCTGGTACCGGCAAAACTGCTGCAGCAAGAAGCGTCGTAGATAGGCTAGCAAAGAAAGCAAGCGAGCTCAATACAGATGTCACTGTTCTTTTTGTAAATGCAAAGATTGCAGGAGGTAGCGCTTATAAAGTGATTTTTGAAATTGCGGAAGAGCTTGGAATTAATAAAGAGCAGGAAAAGCAAGTTCACTTTACCGGCTTGTCGATGGGCGAAGCAACAGACAGGGTCTTGAACTTCATACAAAGAAAAAAACTTAATCTTGTTTTGGTGATAGATGAGATAGATTCGCTTGTAGATAGGAGCGGCGATGATATCCTTTACAATTTTACAAGGGCCAACCAGACAATGAAGGGTGGTTTTATTACACTCATAGGAATCTCTAACAGCCTTACATTCAAGGACAAACTTGATCCGCGTGTAAGAAGCAGCCTCAGCGAGGAGGAAATAGTCTTTAACCCATACACAGTAGATCAGCTACGTCAGATATTACAAGAGCGAGCCAATCTGTCCTTCACTGAAGGCGCAATCTCTGAAGCGGCAGTCAACTTGTGTGCAGCAATAGCGGGAAGGGAGCATGGCGACGCAAGAAAGGCAATCGACTTGTTGAGGGTTGCAGCCGAGCTTGCAGAAAGAGAGGGCACCATCACGGTCGATGAAAAACATGTGCGAGCAAGCGAAGACAGGATTGAAAGAGACGCACCTTTTGTCGCACTAAAGAACGCGCCAGCGCATCATAAACTTGTTATTCTTGCTATCATAAAATCAACAAATGGAACAACTGGCAAAGTGTATGATATTTACTTATCCCTTTGCAAACATACAGAACAAAAACCGCTTACCCAGCGGCGTATGACTCAGATAATAAACGAGCTGG
>JBJMEE010000097.1:0-8085 GCA_045809585.1 Nitrososphaera sp.
CAGGGATATAGGGCAAGGTCAGCTTACAAGCTGTTGCAGATGAACCGCTCTTACAACATTATAAAAAAGGGTGACAATGTGGTCGACCTTGGATGTGCACCCGGAGGGTGGCTGCAGGTAGCCATGAAGGAAGTAGGATCGTCAGGAAAGGTCATCGGGGTAGACCTCAAGCCTGTCACACCAGTTGCTGGTGCGACAATTCTACAGGGCAGCATAGAGAATCCAAACGTGCTAAGCAAAGTAGCTGAAATTTTAGGCTGCAATGCTGATGTTATCCTCTCAGATATGGCTCCAAATGTGAGCGGTGTATGGGATATAGATCATGCAAGGCAGATCTCCCTTTCTACAATTGCATTAGGCTTTGCACGGCAGGTGCTCAGAGTAGGCGGAAGCAGCGTGTTCAAGATATTTGAGGGCGAGATGCTAAAGGAGTTCAAATCGGAATTACGGAAGAGCTTTGGCAAAGTGCTTTTAAGCAAGCCTTCTGCGAGCCGGCAAGAGAGTAGTGAATTATACATCGTCTGCATGGACTTTAAGCAATGAACCTAAAACATTCGTCGTTGTAATCTAGGACCTGAAGCATAAAATGGCAATTTGGTGTGTATCCTAAGATCGCCTGATATTTGATTAGGTTGTTCTAACACCTTACTCAGTGTACAGCCCTATCAATAGAATTTCATATATTGTCAAGTTATCCTTGCCAGAAACTAATAATGATAACAGATAATAAAACACAACAACGCTTTAATGAATATTATTGTTCAGATTGACCTGTGGATTTTCGACAATTTGAATAAATTTGCTTCTGCTGATGGACTTTATTATAGCATCTTTTCCTTTAAACTTGGCAATGTGGAGATATGTTCTTGAGCTATATCAAGAGCTGTTACGAAGTTAACCTAAGATTCTGGTATATCGCATTTAGGCTGTTGTACAGTTGTAGCCCATTCATATTTGGCATTCTTATATCGCTGATCACCAAGTTATAGGCTTCAAGTAAAGCAAACTTTTGTAGCGCTTCTTTTGCATTACTAAATACCTCTGCCTTTACGCAATATGACTTTTTTCCAAGAATGCATTCAAAAACAGAAGAGCATCTGGCCCGTCATCAATAATCATGACATTTCTAAGCAGACTATCTCGATGTGATTCTAATACATGACTATTTTCTTCTCTTTCTTTTTCATCTTCTTCTGTTGACATCTGTGTGGATTCATGACCAAAATCTCGCTATTATCACACACAGACCAGCGGTAATGCCAGAAGAGGATGTTTTTTCTGAAAAGAAGGGTAAATGATGATGATAATGATATTTGACAATATCTTTGGTTTTTCTCTTTACCAAAAAGAGAGAATATGTCTTTGATTATCCAAAAGTCTTATACCATCATCTTTGTTCCTTCATTTCCTCAAAATGATAAGCAGAATGAAGAAGAAAATTGTTTTTCATTATTTCATACAGGTCTAATCCCACAACTAGACCATTAAGTGGAGCTCATGAATAATCTTTGATACGTATATTCAGTGTAGGTCCAAAGAAATCATTGTCTACAGATGTCTTGATTAAAGTCACTTTTAGTCTTCCAATCCTGCATTAATCGATAATCTACACGAGGTAGTCATTCTTGTAGCCTTAAATTGTTAATTATTGTAGGTGCCTTCGTTAAGGTCATGCAGCAGTCAATAGCTCTTTTAAAGACTTGGTATCTGGTATTGTCGTGAGTTTGCAGAAAATTACCAGAAACGACCTATATATAGAAATTTCTATAAGGTAAGCAATGCTAACGTTGATTTTTAATAAAACCAATAATTCCACTTATTAGAAAGCGGATTAAATTAATTAACCTATAAACAATTCTGTAGAGTACTGATAGCAATATGCCGTATTCTATCAACCAGGCCAGTGTAAAAAGAGCAAGCAAAGAAGCTACTTATAGCAAGATCTTAGTGCTCTGCATAGATAGGGATGACGACATTGGCTCAAAGGGCGGCATTGAGACGCCTATTGTCGGCCGCGATGCATGCATCAATGCCGGCACTAGGCTTGCACTTGAGGATCCGGAGGATGCAGACTCCAATGCCATTTTTGCCGCAGTCAAGACATATGAGGAGCTTGTGAGCAAGGGCTACGCTGCTGAGGTTGCGGTAGTGGCAGGCAAGTTCAATAGAGGTGTCGAAGCTGACGAGAAGATAAGCCTTGAGGTGAAAAGCATACTTGAGAAATACCGCGCAGAGGGCGCAGTCATTGTATCTGATGGTGAGGACGACGAGACGATCCTACCTGTCATCCAATCACGAATACCCGTGATATCCGTCCAGCGCGTAATTATCCGGCATAGTAGAAGTGTTGAGTATTCGTACGCAGTGCTGGGCCGCTATCTTAGAATGCTCGTTTATGATTCCCAGTATTCAAAGTTCTTTCTAGGCGTCCCTGGCATCCTGCTAGCAGCAGGAGCACTTGCCGTCATATTTGACGCGGCAAAGTGGATAACTGCAATCGTGCTTGCAATTCTTGGTGGCGCATTCATCGTCAGAGCATTTGACATAGACAAGGCATTAAGCTCATTTGGTAGGCTAACTCCAACGTCGTTTATTAAGATATTCTCAATCATTGGCGGCGTACTTATCATACTTGCGGCCATTGCAAACGGTATATCGAGCATACCTTCTAACATGCTCACTCCTGAAATGAGTACCCTTGATATCGTTTCAAACAGGACTATTGTTGGAAGATTTGCCACAGGTACGATAACTCTGCTATGGATAGGCATTGCGACAATCATTGGCGGCGTCCTGTTGAGCGATTGGTTCAAGGGAAGCAGCAGGATTATGTCTGATATACTGCGCCTTGCGGTGCTTGCACTGCTATATATCCCCCTACTACAGTTCACATCCGTGCTTACAGAAGGGACAAACCCATTTTCCCTCATCTCCTCTCTGCTGATAGGCCTTGCAGTATCGCTTGTAGCTGCAACAGTCCTTTACTATTATTTTAGGAACAGAAAAGGCGACGAAGTTCTGAAACACTAATGTAAAGGTAACTGCAACAAAAAATTACCATGCCACAACAGCACGGAGATTCTGATCTACAACAGCAAAAATGGTTTTGCGGCTACTGGATGTCGCAAGAAGAGTGGTTAGACATACACAACTATGCACCACCTACTCTATTGCAGTACGAGGAGCAAGAGCCAGCCGGAAAAGAGGGTGATGACCATGACGAAGAATGACTCTGCAAAAAACTTACAAACAACTTACAAACAACCAGATCGATCACAGACTATTGATAGACGAGCGGTCGGCCGGTGCAGTGGTCTTTTATATGGAAGACAATTCTGAGCCGGAATATCTATTATTGCATTACTCAGCCGGCCACTGGGACTTTCCAAAGGGTAACATTGAGACTGGCGAAAATGAAAAGCAGACAATTATCCGTGAAATTTGGGAAGAAACCAGCATTACTGGTATTGAATTTTTAGATGACTTCCGCATGAAGATCGAATACAAATACAAACATGGCAAGAAGCTCGTGCGAAAGGAGGTTGTGTTGTATCTTGTACGGGCGCACACGCGCAAAGTGATCCTTTCACATGAGCATATTGGCTTTGCATGGAGAAAATTCGATGACGCAATGCAGCAACTGAGTTATCTAAACGCCAAGAACCTATTGTCAGCTGCAAAAGAACATCTTCAGCAACGCTCACTTGCCTATCGATGAAATTCTGTTTTGGATTTCTCTTGCGGCCTTGACAGGCTGCCCGGATTCAACTATCGACCTGCCAATTATTAAATAATTTGCGCCGTTTCTGATTGCCTGCTCTGCATCGCCGCCCTGTGCCCCAATTCCCGGTGAATACACCGGCAGCCGCCCTGCGACCTCTTTTAAAATCTCATGCTGGGTTGCCCCAACTACTATGCCGTCGACACCGGCAGCCGCCGCCCTTCCAAGAAACATTTTGTATAGCTTGCGCCCTTGTATTTCGAGCCCAAAGCCCTCTTTTGCCTCTGGGTGGCTCATGTAGACAAGCGCAATGATGCCTGCGTCTGCCTTGTGTGCCTTTTGTACCAGCGAAGCAAGCGCGTCTCCACCAATGAAGGGATTTGCTATGGCGGCATCAAAGCCCATATTTGTTAGGTGGTCGACGGCAACAGCATTGGTGGTTTCAATGTCGTTCAGCTTGATGTCTGCTATCGATTGTAGCCCAAAAGAGTGGGCCAGTTTGTTTATCGCCGAAATTTCAGACGCAGAGAGCGGTAGGATGATATGGAAGTTCATCTTGACGGCGCAGACGTGGTGCTCAACTGCACAGATAGTTCTTGCTGCTATCTCTGGCAGCCTTTGATTGGCTGATGGTCTGGGATCGAGGGCAAGAACTATTGGGCTCTTTTTTTCTATAGCCGCTCTTGCAATCCTTTGGAAAAAGGGTCTAGTCATAGGTCTTTACCAAGGGGTGATCCTCTGCCAACCTTATCACCTTAAGATAAACGTATCCGTGTTCATCCAGCCTTGTCAAGAACGTTGGCTGATCGGCCCTTTGACTGCTGTAGCGCAAAAATGGCTCCTTTGGCTCTTCTCCCACCGTCACGTAGTAAAAGTAGGATATGGTCTCATTATCATTTGCACTCATTGCAGTGCCTAGCACGATTTTACCTCGGTGTTCTTTGAACAGAAAGAGTGGCAGGGGGGGCTCATCGTAAATTGTCTTATAGGCTGCGACCTTGGCAAGGCTTGGTAGATCCTTCAGCTTTATGACTGTGTAGCCTGATCCTTTGTCAATCCTCGCCGATCTTGTAAGCGAGCGGGGGAACTTTTCCACCTTCAGAATAGGCGAGTAAACATATGTAGGATTGTCAACCGAGCTGGCAAGCAACACTTCTTCAATGCCATTGCTTACTCTGTAGGCTAGATACTGACCATCCTTTGCGTCTTCTTGTGTATAATAGATGACCGGCCTTCCGTTGATGATATCAGTCTGGACGGCTAGCACCTCGTGCCTGTTAAACTGAAGTGAAAATGCAGGCAAAGGAGTCCGCTCCAGCGCGCATACTAGCCTGCCAAAATCCCTGAGGCTTGCCAGCGCAATGTAGCATGGAACCTTAAGCTGCAAATCGCGATAATGTTAATACTTACGGTATTAAAGTCATCGGTCGGCAGTAGAGTAATTATCTTTGGAGAATCTGGAGAGGTTTGTAGAACAGGCCAAATTAATTGTCGTTGAAAGTAGCAACCCCGACAGGGTGTCGCTATGGCGTGCCTATGTGGCACTTGAATACGCCATTTTGGATCTGAAATTACGTCATGGTCTTGAGTGGAATCCTCAACCCAAGCCTGTAAAGTCGGCAGACCTCGCTACTGCAAAGTCAATGATCAGTAGGCTTGATCCGTCATCCGGCGATAAGAAAAAATTGCTCTATGATCTGCGTTTGTGCCGGGATATTGTAAAAGCACTCGTGGCAAGCAAGCTAGGATGACCTGCGGTCTATGGTGTCATAGACCTCCTTCCCTGTACCAATTAGCGTTACCTTCAGGCCAGTCTCGTATTCAATGTTTTCAATGAATTTTCTTGCATCCTCAGGCAATTTTGTGTATTCACGCACGCCTGCAGACTGCGGGAAAACAACGTCCAGCTTTGTGACTGCAATCTGGGTTGCGCTGTTGAGCCTGATCGCTTTCTTGGCAAGCTCCATATCAAAAGGCGCAGCCCTTCTCTGCCTGCCTGTAACGCTCCCATACTCGATCCACCCGCGCTTTCTTGCCTCTTCTTCGATCAGCTCATTCTCAAGCGGCCCTCCGCCAACACGTGTGACATATGCCTTGAAGACTACTAGTACCTCGTCGACCCTTTTTGGTCCTATGCCAATATCTGAACAGATGCCAGAAGCAGTCACGTCGCTTGATGTAACATAAGGGTAGCCACCATGAAACAGCGACAAATAAGTACCCTGTGTCCCTTCCACTATCACCCTCTCTTTGTTGTGTAAAGCATAGTTAACTGAATTGCTGACATCTTCGATGTAAAGCGATAATTCTGGAATGTCTTTTGCAAGCTTGAGCGTCCGGAGTGCCCTATCCGCATTGGCTGGGCCAGTTCCAGTACCTGTAGTACCCACCTTGCTCTTAAGGTAGTCTTCGCCCATGTCACGGTCAATATGTATCTGCTCAATAATGCCGCATTGGCTGTCCACAAATGTCCTGTCGTCTGCATGAAACTTCGCTATTTCATCTAGCAACACTTGTGGGTTGACAAGCACTCCTGCGCCAACCAAAAGTCTAGTTGTTGGGTTGAGCACGGCACTTGGTAACATGCGCATCTTGTATTCTTTGCCTTCGAAAGTAAAAGTATGGCCTGCATTAGGACCGACGCCTCCCCGCACAGCAATAGTAGGATTATCCTTTTTCGCCAAGTAGGCTATAATCTTGCCCTTTCCTTCGTCTCCATAGAACCCGCCCACTGTCACAAGGCACGACACAGGTTCTCTCTTCCTAGTGTAGTTATTTAATTCATCTTTATGTCAAACATACTATTTGCATCTGAAAGACCAATGGTGGATAAAGCTATAAGCTACCTGTATCTTATCTATTCCGAAATGGAACCAGTAAGTGAATCAATCATACTTCAACGTTGAAAGTGACCGTGTTGTCGGTCGTTTCAAAGTCAGCCCACTTTGCTCCTAGGTCAGAAAAGACGAATTTGAACAGCTCTGCGTGATACATTGACCATCTCTTACCCATTTCATGCTGAATGGCAAAATAGTGGGTGTTACCTGACATATCGTGCGTGTAACTAAACCCAGAAACCCTACTCCATGACTCGATAAGGTCAACGAACGCTTCAATTGTATAGCTTCGCTTTATCATCAAAAGCATGTCCTTCATTTCGTTTTTGGCAATTTCCTCCGAGAGTTGCTTGACCTCATCTTCGGATAGCTTATTCATCAATCGAACCAGAAGATTCTTTGGAAACGAAACCATTCCTGCGCGAGCTGCAGCACCAGAAAATTCAGCATGAGCCTTGAAAATCTGGCTAGCAAGAGTATTGAGGCTGATTCTCTTTTGTTGTGCTTCCTTTCTTAAAGATTCGAGAGTTTGTCCATCAAAACGCAAGGTGACATTTCCGCTTGGAATTGACTGTTTTGTTAGCCTATTGCTCAACATATTAAGCAAAATACTCACAATACTTGGTTTCTTATAAATCTTGTGTGCAATGCACTATTTTAATTGCATTACACGAGCGTTAGTGCACTATGACAAACACGGGTGACTTTTTGAAAATAGGTGCGGATATCAATTGCCTGTGCAATAAATTCCTCTTTCATATATACGTCAATATTCCTAGTATACTATGCAACAAATAGAAAAGCCAGAACTGACCGAGACTAGACAGAAGAAGACGTTTTCGGTTCTTCTTATCGATGATGATGCAGACATCCTCACCATCTTAAAGCATTCACTAGCGCAAGCAGGAATGCACACATATGGTTTCACCAATCCTATGCTAGCAGTTGAACATTTTAGAAGGAATGCTAACAGCTATGACATTGTCGTTACAGACATTCGCATGCTACACATGAGTGGCTTTCAAGTCGCAAGAGCGGTTAAGCAAATAAGACCTGACATCAAAGTTGCTTTTGCAACATCGTTTGACATAAACAAGTCAGAGTTTGACAAAGTCTTCCCATCGACAGAGGCGGATGCTTTTATTACAAAACCTGTCAAGCCGGGCTTCTCTACAGAGATATCCTCAGTATTGCAACATACCTTACAAGGGTGGTGTTATAAAGTTTGAAAGTTAGAAGTAGAACAGAGATTATTGGCTTGATTTTACAAGCTGTAGAAGGAGAACCGCTTACACGCTCTAAAATCATGTATCAGACGATGCTCAATTTTAAGCAGGTAACTGATTACACATCCTTACTGATACGGCAGGAGCTCTTGAGTTACAGCAAGTTGGATAGAACATATACTATCACTGACAAAGGCAGACAATTCCTAGCACTATTTACCGAAACTAGTAAGTTGTTTACGGCGACGACGACCCTTGAGGATGACGGTAATATGGCAGGCGGCAATCTTCTTCAAGTGCA